>NZ_JAOQJD010000006.1:0-117522 GCF_025566985.1 Aedoeadaptatus acetigenes | reverse complement strand
CTCACGCTCTTTTAGTGTAAAATGAGAATAATGATTCATCGTTCCTCCTGGTTGATTGGTTTTCGTCGACACAATTTTACCAGAAAACGGTGGATCATTTTTTGTTGCACTTAGATTGTAAATTCAAGGTTCAAATGATAATAGACTAAACTTCTTGTGACCCCAAGTAGTCTACACATTGCACTAATGCTATATTTATCTCAGTTCGAGATAATGAGGTCTATTTTTTGCCTAACAGTAGTGCAGCTTGCTTTAAAATATCATTCTCCATTTCAACCTGTTTCAATTTTTTACGAAGTCTGATTATCTCTTTTTGTTTCGCATCCACATTATCAAAATGGTTACTCTAAGCAGCACACCAACTATTTATTTTTTGAGTTTTAAACTTTGGTAGAAGTCTTGAACTCTTTATATTTACATAACTATTTGCCTCTATCACTATTATGACACGAAACCCTGCACAATGAACTAAAATTTTCAATTCTAACAAGTCTTTTTCAGTATTTTTAACTTCATAAAAACCTCTTTGGCAATAATGCCTAATTCTTCTTTAGTTGTTAAAATTTTTTATTTTACCATCATCGTTCCCCTGATTTTCAATTAATCTTCTTAGGTTATATAAGAAGTACATATCTTTTTAATCTTAAAGTTTTTAAGTCTTAATTTTAAAATTTTCAATCTTAGATATTATTTAAATCATTCCAAAATGCTCTAAAGCATCTTCGATTGCTTTTTCTTTTTCTTCTGGGCAATTTGGCACTCTTTGATTTTCTTTCTTACTAAAATTATAATTTTCTCTCTCTATTAGACCATGTTTCCTTTTTATTTGTGCAATATATAGGCTTGAAACTTTTAGTCCGTATTTATCTAACACATACTTTTTAATTTCTCCATAAGTTGCGTCTTTTGAAAAGTCAATTTCAGATAATTCATCTTCCCCTATTTCTATATCTAAATGATGTTCTGTATTTAGTTTGGACAACAGAGCTACCGTCTCCACCGCCGCCGTATGGGGGAACATGTCGATGGGGGTGATGGATTCGATATGGAATTGTTCTTTTAACAGAGCCAGATCCCGCGCCAAGGTGGATGGGTTGCAGCTCACGTAGATCATGGCCTCGGGATTCGCTTGAAGGGCGCTTTCGACGACCATGGGATCGAGCCCCGCCCGCGGTGGATCCACGACGAGGACGTCCACCTTCTCATCTTCGGCGATGCGGGGCATGATCTTCTCCGCCGCCCCGGCGATGTAGCGCACGTTCGTCACGCCGTTATCTTCCGCCGTCTTCCGCGCGTAATCCACGGAGGTCTGAGCGTATTCGTTGGCCACGACGGCCTCGGCTTGTTCGCTTAAGGGCAGGGTGATGGTGCCGATGCCGGCGTAAAGCTCCACGATGTTTTTGCCCGGCTCCGCGGCGCTCACCACTTTTTCAATAATGGCCTCGGCGCCCATGGGATTCACCTGAAAGAAATTGGCGCCGAAGATGCCGTAGTCGTAGCCGGCCAGGGTTTCGGTGATTTCTTTCTTCCCGTAAAGGTGTTCCATCTTTCTGCCGTAGTGAAAGCGGGGATTGGTATTTTTCGTGTAGTACAGACTATCCACGCCGGCCTCCACGGCAAAGGCCACGGCGCCGTGAAGGAGGTTGTCGTTCATGTCCTTGGGCCCGGACAAAATCACCATGCTCTCGCCGCGGCGGGTGGTGCGAATGCCCACGAGGGCCACCTCATCCAGCCACTTTTCTCCCTGCATGGCGGCGAGGATTTCGTTGGCTCTTTCCGTCTGCATCAGGCAGCGCTTGATAGAAATAACTTCGCCGCCTTTTCCGTAGAGGGTAAGCTTCCTGTCCTTCACATGAAACTGCATGTGGTTGCGATAGCCCGTGCTCTCACCACGGGCGACGACGGGATCCACGTGAACGTCCACATCGCCGATGCGGGATAAGGCATCGGCCACCCGCCGCCGCTTCCAATTCAGCTCCTCTTTTCGGTCCAGGGACAAAAAGGCGCAGCCATTGCAGTTCGTGTAGGGACAGGGATTTTTCACGCGGTAAGGGGATTTTTTCTCGTAAGAGAGAATTTCTCCTTCGAAAAAGCGCTTCTTCTTTTTCACGATGGTCACATCCACCACGTCGCCGATTTCCCCGCCGTCTAAAAAGACCACGGCGCCGTCGGCTTTGCCCATGCCTCGGCCCCGATAGTCGTAGTCCGTAATTGCGAGGCGCACCTTATCGAAAACCTCCATTACTTCCTTCTCGTTTCCGTGGGTCCGGGAACGGCCTTGCCTTCTTTATAAAGCTTGCCCACGGCCCGCTTAAAAGCTTTTTTCGTGAGACCCGTGAGCCGCTTGATCTCCTCGGGATCCGATTTGTCGCCGACGGGGAGTTTTCCCCCCATTTCATCCATAAGGCCCAAAAGCACGTCGGAATCCTGAAGCATTTGCACATGGGCGAAATCACGCAAAGACAAAGTGAGCTTGCCGTCGTCGAGGACATTGGCCACCCGCACCTCTACCGTGTCTCCGGCGTGGTAGATGCCCTTCATCTCTTGCTTGGGGATGCGGCCGTCGTAGGTGTCGTCTACGGCGACGAGAATGCCGCTTTTCCCCACGTGGTAGACCGTGCCCGTAACCCGATCCCCTTTTTTGTAGGGGCTGTTGGATTTCAATGCGTCTTTAATTTCCATGGACACGGCCAAGCGCTCGGACTTGTCCACGTACATGGTAAAGAGGTATTTTTCTCCCTCTGCGATGCGCTCCGTGGCTTCGGAGAAGGGCAGGAGGATATCTTTCGGCGCGTTAATGCCGACGAAATAGCCGATTTTCGATTTGGCCACCACTTTCAGCTTGGCCACTTCCCCCACCTGAATAAAGGGCGCCTCCAACATGCCGGCGATCTGTCCGTTGTTTTCACGGTACAAAAACACGTCCCGCATCTCTCCGTCTTTTCCCCGCATCTCGCCGTGAATGGGCACTTCCTTTTCGCCGTCGGTGGCCCAAAGGTATTTTCCCTTTTCCACGAGTTTTAACTGTTGTACTTTTCCTAATTTCATTTTTTCCCTTTCTCCAAGAGCTCCTTGGCCATGTGATCGTAAATGTCGTGAGCCCTGCCCTCTAAGGTGAAGCCCAATTCGTAAAAGGCGTAGCTGCCGCCTTCGCTCTTTAAGAGGGCGTCCAAGGCGTAGTAGCTGAAGGCGTCGTGGCGGCCCAAATTTTCCACGATGGCCCGCGCCTGGGTCTTGTGGGAGAGATCCGTGTAGCGGGTCAGGTAGATGCCGAATTTCTTCGCCTCGATCACTTCGCTGTCACGCATAAGCAAAATGGCGAGACCCAAAAAGGGCCGCTCCATTTGATCCAGGGCAAAGAGCCACTGCTCGAAATGACCCACGGCCTCCAGGGCCCGGTTCTTTTCAAAAAAACGGTCGATGTGTTCCAGAGCAAAGGCCTCCCGGCCGAAGTATTCCATGATGCCCACGTCCAAGGCGTCGGTATTCACCGGCGTCGGTGTAATTTCTTTATTCAGTACGGCCCATTCGTAGCTGCCGTCGTCGCCGATGTCCACCCGGGGATCTTCGACGATTTTTCCGTATAAGGTCTTCGGTTTTTTCTTAAATCCAAACATAATGCCTCCTGATTTTATTTTCCCACAGGCGCCCCTTAAAAGCAAACGGCGGACATGGAAAAAGCTCCGGCCGAAGCCGAAGCCTTACATAAACTGTGCGATGTAATTTAATTTGTCTGCGATCCACAGGCGAATGCCCGGGAGATGATCCACGATGGTGCTGCCCAAAGACGCGATGCGGCCCATGGCTTCTTGCAACTGACCTTGGGGATCGTAGATAAAGCCGTCGAGAAAGCCGAACTTGGCGAGCACAGCCAAGACAAGGGCGAGAAAAATCAAACGACGCACCCGCCGGCGCCGGCGCTTTCTGCGCTTCTTCTCTTTTTTTCGATCCGCGACATCCTGAACCATGCTTGTCATTTCCATGGACTCCCCTCCTTTTTCACCAGTATAGCAGACAATATCCAAGCCATGGCAAAGAGGCGGGAAAGCCTAAGCTATTTCGACACGTCGACGAAGCCTTCCCCTTCCACGGCGTGGATCAATTCGTCCACGGAAAATTTTGCCACGGCGTATTCGGAGCCGCAGGCGGGATAGACCACATCGTAGGCCTTTAAGCTTTCGTCCAGGTAGATTTTCACGCCGGGATTCACGCCGAAGGGCGTGACGCCGCCGACTTCGTGGCCGATTTCTTCGGCAACTTCTTCGGCGGAGAGCATTTTCGCCTTGGTTTGGAAGGCGGCCTTAAACTTTTTGTTGTCCACCCGCTTGTCCCCGGCCATGACGATTAAAATCGGTTCTTTTTCCGCGTTTCTGAAGGTGAGGGACTTGGCGATTTCCCCCGGTGTGACACCTAAAACGGCGGCAGCCATTTCAACGGTGGCGGTGGATTCTTCCGTTTCAATAAAGTGTTCCGTGAGGCCCTTTTTTTCTAAATCGGCGTACGCTTTTTCCTTGGACATGATTTCCCTCCTGTTACTTGTTTTTGTTCGCTTTGTAACGCTTGTTGGAATCCAAAATCGTCTTTCTGATTCTGAAGGACTGGGGTGTAATTTCAATGAGTTCGTCTTCTTCGATAAACTCGATGGCTTCTTCCAGACTCAAATCGCGAATCGGCGAGAGGCGCAGGGCTTCGTCGCTGCCCGAGGCCCGCACATTGGTCTGCTTCTTCGTCTTGGTGACGCTGACTTCCAGATCCAGCCCCTTGGGCGAGGAACCCACCACCATGCCGGCGTACACTTCTTCCCCCGGTTCCACGAAGAGATCCCCGCGGTCTTGGGCGTTGTGCAGGCCGTAGGCCGACGCGGTGCCCGTGTCGAAGGAGATAATAGAGCCGGTTTTGCGGCGGGGAATGTCGCCCTTGTAGGGAGCGTAGTCCTCGAACTGGGAGTTCATAATGCCGTTGCCCTTGGTGTCCGTAATAAATTCCTGACGATAGCCGATGAGGCCACGGGCGGGAATGCGGAAGACGAGGCGGGAATAGCCGCCGACCGGCTCTTGCATGGTTAAGAGCTCGCCTTTTCTGCGGCCCAGCTTTTCGATAATGGAGCCGATGAATTCCTGATTCACGTCGATGGTGACTTTTTCCATGGGCTCATAGCGCTTGCCGTCCACGGTTTTGTAGAGCACTTCCGGCTTGGAGACTTGGAATTCATAGCCTTCCCGGCGCAGGTTTTCGATTAAGACGGAAAGGTGCAATTCGCCGCGGCCGCTGACCTTAAAGGCATCGGTGCTGTCCGTGTCTTCCACCTTTAAGCTCACGTCCGTTTCAAGTTCACGGTACAGGCGGGTTCTGAGTTGCCGAGAGGTGACGAATTCCCCTTCTCTGCCCGCAAAGGGCGAGTCGTTGACGGAGAAAGTCATGGACAGGGTGGGCTCGGAGATCTTCACGAATTCCAGGGCTTCGCCCTTTTCCGGATCCGCAATGGTGTCGCCGATATTAATGTCTTCGATCCCCGTCACGGCCACGATGTTGCCGACGGAAGAGCCGTCTTTTTCTACGCGATCCAGGCCTTCGAATTCGTAGATCTTGTTAATCTTTACCGATTCACGTTTGTTCGGATCAGCGGCATTTAAAAGCACCATGCTGTCGCCTTTTTTGATGGTGCCGTTTTCGATTCGGCCGATGCCGATGCGGCCCACGTATTCGTTGTAGTCGATGGTGGAGATTAAAAGCTGCGCGGGCTTATCCACGTCCATCATCGGCGGCTCGATGTGTTTAATAATGGCTTCGAACAGGGGTTTCATGTTTTCACCTGTCCCATCGGCGGATTCCGAAGCCCAACCTTCCTTCGCCGACGCGTAGATAAAGGGCGAATCCAACACATCTTCGTCGGCGCCCAATTCGATAAACAGATCCAACACTTCGTTTTCCACTTCTTCCGGACGGGCGCCGGGGCGGTCCACTTTGTTAATGCAGACGATGACGTCCAGGCCAAGTTCGAAGGCTTTTTTCAAAACGAATTTCGTTTGGGGCATGGGGCCTTCGAAGGCGTCCACCAACAAGACCACGCCGGAGACCATTTTCAACACCCGTTCCACTTCGCCGCCGAAATCCGCGTGGCCCGGCGTGTCGATAATATTGATCTTCGTGTCCCCGTATTGAATCGCCGTGTTTTTCGACAGAATCGTAATGCCCCGTTCCTTTTCGATGTCTCCGGAGTCCATAACCCGCTCCGCTACCACTTGATTGTCACGGAACACGCCGGATTGCCTGAGTAGCACGTCGACTAAGGTGGTCTTTCCGTGGTCGACGTGGGCAATGATGGCTATATTTCGAATATCTCTCTGTTCCATAAACTTCCTTTCTCGGCAAAAGCCGCCATAAAAATAGGATCGGTTGCCCAATCCTTCAACTTATCTATTATACAGCATTTTTCCCTTTCACGAAAGGCGCTTACCCATGTTTTAAACCAAATCCATTAAACAGTGAATGGAATTGCCCTTGTATTCCACAGAGCGACAAATGGATTCCACGATGAAAAGGCCTCGGCCGCAGCAGCTGTCGGTGGTGCACTCAAAATCTTCCGCGGAATAGTAAAAGCCTTCCCCTTCGTCCCGCACGGCGATGCGCATCCGATCGGGCTCCATGTCGATGCGCAAAAAGACCTGCTTGTCCCGGTTCCATGCGTTCCCGTGATCGGCGCCGTTTACCATGAGCTCGTCGATGATCAGGCGAATATTATATTGTAGATCCCGATTGGGAATATATGCCGCGATGGCCTCCATGGTCTCGGCGATAAATCCGCGCAGAGCCTCCATGTCGCTGGCCACGGCCCCTTCATAGGTACGCACTTCTCTCATTTCTTTCACCCCTATGGTTTCTTTTTACCCAAGAAGGTTCCGAAAAAAACCGGGGCGAAGGGGATTTTCTCAGCTTTCCCTTATGCTTTTCTTTTCTTTTTTGAATTTTTCATTTCCTCTGTTACTTTTTCCATTCCCCGGGTATAATATAAGCAGTTGACAAGTTAACAATTGAAAGGAGTTCAACACATGGACAAATATGAATGCCAAGTATGTGGTTACATTTACGACCCCGCCGAAGGCGACCCGGACAACGGTGTAAAGCCCGGTACCGCTTTTGCTGATCTCCCCGCTGATTGGGAATGCCCCCTCTGCGGCGCCAGCAAAGACGACTTCGAAAAGGCTGAATAATCGCATATAAAGAGCGCGGCTTATGCCGCGCCTTTTTTATTGGCCATATACACAGAAAATCCATTGAGCCCGCGCCCAATGGATTTTTTTCAGTCTTTTTTTCTGTAATAGGCCGCCATGTCGTCGAGGATCTCCCACAGCACGTCCACGTTTTCTTTGGTGACGGCGCTGTATGGGACGATGAGGTCGTCGTAGGGCACGTTCAATGCTTTTTTAATGGTGGCAAAGGCTTTGTGCCGCTGATTTTTCGATAATTTGTCGGCCTTTGTGGCCACGACGAGGCCGGCAAAGTCGTTTTCCAATATCCAAGCGTACATTTCCTTGTCCTTGGCCGTGGGCTCGTGGCGCATGTCCACGAGGAGTATCAGCTCCGCCAAATTGTCGCGACTTTCCAGGTATTCATTAATGGTCTTGGCCCAGGCGTCCTGTTCTTTTTTCGACGCCACGGCGTAGCCGTAGCCCGGCAGATCCACGAGGCGCAGGGCGTCGTTGATGCGGTAGAAATTTATGGTGCGGGTCTTTCCCGGCTTGCCGCTGGTGCGGGCCAGGTTTTTTCTTCCCAACATGGCGTTGGTGAAGCTGCTCTTACCCACATTGGAGCGGCCGCAAAAAGCAAACTCCGGCAGATCCGCCGCCGGGTACTGCTCTTTTTTTACGGCGACTTTTTCAAGTTCACACTGACGTATCTTCACGTACCATCGCCTCTTTCAATACTTCATCCATGTGCTCCACGCCGATGACGTTGAGCTTTTTAATGGAGGGAGAATCCATGTCCTTTAAGTCCCTGAGATTGGCCTTGGGCACGAGGACGGTTTTCACGCCGGCCCGTTGCGCGGCGAGAAGCTTCTCCTTGAGCCCGCCGATGGGGAGCACGCGGCCGCGAAGGGTGACTTCGCCGGTCATGGCCACGAAGCGATTCACGGGAATTTTCGCCATGGCGGAGTACAGGGCCGTGGTCATGGCGATGCCCGCCGAGGGGCCGTCTTTCGGCGTGGCGCCGTCGGGGACGTGAATGTGGATGTCGTGTTTGTCCTTAAAGTCTTCAGGAAGGCCTAATTTTTCTTCCACGCTCCAAATATAGGTAAGGGCCGCCTGCGCCGATTCCCTCATGACATTGCCCAGCTGGCCGGTGAGTTGAATCTTGCCCTTGCCCGGCACGATGTTCACTTCGATGCCCAAAAGCACGCCGCCCACCGCCGTCCAGGCCAGGCCGTTGACGTAGCCGATGAGGTCTTCCTCTTCGATGTCCTTTTCCAGGGCCTTTTTCTCGCCCAGATATTTGTTCAGATTGCGATTGGTAATGTGGGCCTTTTTCTTGCCCGTTTCCAAAAATTCCAAATTCACCTTGCGCACGATTTTCGCCAGCTCCTTGTCCAACATGCGGACACCGGCTTCTTTCGTGTAGTTTTCGATCATGGTGTCGATGGCATTGTCGGAAATGGTCATGTCCTCGGCGCTGTATCCTACATCTTTTAAATGCTTGGGCCACAGATGGCGCTTGGCGATTTCCTTTTTCTCCTCGGGGGTGTAGCCGCCGATGGTGATGATTTCCATGCGGTCCAAAAGGGGCGCCGGAATGGTCTTGGTGGTGTTGGCCGTGGTGATGAAAAAGACTTTCGACAGGTCGAAGGGAATTTCCAAAAACCGATCGGTGAAGCTGTTGTTTTGCGCCGGATCCAGGACTTCCAAGAGACCCGAGGCCGGATCGCCCCGATAGTCGTTGCCCACTTTGTCGATTTCGTCGAGAAGGAAGAGGGGGTTGTTTTTCTTCGCCTCTTTCATCAGACTGATGACGCGGCCGGGCATGGCGCCCACATAGGTTCTGCGGTGGCCGCGAATTTCGTTTTCGTCGGTCATGCCGCCCAAGCTCATGCGCACATAGGGCTTGTTCAGCGCTTCCGCAACGGAGGCGGCGATGCTGGTTTTGCCCACGCCCGGCGGGCCGACGAGGCAAAGGATCGGCGACTTGGCATCCGGGGATTTCTTCCTCAGGGCGATAAATTCCAATATCCGCTCTTTAATGTCCTTTAAGCCGTAGTGGGCCTCGTCTAAAATCTTGCGGGCTTCTTTTAAACTGTGTTCCTCTTCCGCTTCGTCGCACCAGGGCAGGTCCAAAATCCAGTCCAGGTAATTGGTCTGGCCCGCGTACTCCGGCGAGGCGGCGTTCATGCGCTCCAGCTTCTTCAGCTCTTTCTCCGCTTTCTCCCGCACTTCCTCGGGAAGGGCCTTCTCTTCCAGGCGACGGCGGTATTCCGCCACTTCCTCTTCTTCTTCCCCGGTGAGTTCCTTCTGGATGACGCGCATCTGCTCTTTCAGGAAGTATTCCTTTTGATTTTCGTTAATGGAATGTTTCACCTTGTCGTCGATGGCGTTGGAAATGCGCAAGAGTTCGTTCTCCCGCATTAAAATGCTGTGCAGGCGGGTGAGCCGCTCCTTCACGTCCATGGCATCGAGGATGCTTTGGGCGTCTTCCGCCTTCATATTGACGTAGCCCGCCACGGTGTCGGCGAAGGCCTGGGGCGAGTCGTAGTTAATCACCGAATCCAAAAGGCCCGGGTAGATCTTGTTGTTTTTTTCGATGTACTCGTCCAAGTCGTCTTCCGTGAGGCGCAAAAGGGCCTCGAGCTCCGGCTCCATAGCCTCCTCGGCGTCGTCGTAGCGCACCACGTCGGCTTCCATCCACTTGCCGGAGGTATCCACCGACTGAATCACGCCCCGGGCCACGCCTTTCACGAGCACCCGCACGATGCCGCCGGGCAGGCGCAGGATCTGGTTGATTTTACAAATGGTGCCCGTCTCGTAAAGGTCTTCGGCTTCGGGCTCTTCCACTTCGGGATCTCTCTGTGTCACCACAAAGATATAGCCGTCGGATCCGTCCGCCCGCTCGATGGCCGCCACCGACGGCTTTCTCGCCGCGTCAAAATGGGTGATGACGTGGGGCAAAATGACCATATCCCTTAGGGCCAAAAGGGGAAAAGTTCCGTTTTCCGTTTTTATTGCCATAGTTTCTCCTTATATAAAAAGGCCCACCTGGGTGAGCCTTTCGCTTATTGATCCGACGAGATCTTTTTCAAGGGCTCGTCTCTTTCCATGATCGGGTCCTCGTCGCCTTCGACGCTGGCCTTGGTGACGACGACGCGTTTCACGTCGTCCATGGAAGGAATTTCGAACATGGTGTCCATCATGATCTCTTCGATGGTGCCTCTCAGGCCGCGGGCGCCGGATTTCTTCTTGATGGCTTTTTCCGCAATGGCGTCTAAAGCGTCGTCTTCGAATTCCAGTTCCACGCCGTCCATGGCGAAGAGGGCCTTGTACTGTTTCACGATGGCGTTTTTCGGTTGGGTCAAAATGTGAACCAACGCGTCTTTATCCAGCTCCTCCAAGGTGACGGTGACGGGCAAACGGCCGATAAATTCCGGGATCAAGCCGTACTTTAAGAGATCTTCCCCTTCCAGTTCTTCAAGAAGGTTGACCTCGTCGTGCTTGCTCCGTTTGATTTCCGTGCCGAAGCCGATGCCGCCTTTTCCTAAGCGGGCTTCGATGATTTTATCCAACGAATCGAAGGCACCGCCTAAGATAAAGAGGATATTGGACGTATCCACTTGAATAAATTCCTGATTCGGATGTTTTCTGCCTCCTTGGGGCGGAACATTGGCCTCCGTGCCTTCGATGAGTTTTAAAAGGGCCTGTTGCACCCCTTCGCCGCTCACGTCGCGGGTAATGGAGACATTTTCCGATTTGCGGGCGATCTTGTCGATTTCGTCCACATAGATGATGCCCCGCTCCGCCGCTTCGATGTCGTAATCCGCCGCCTGAATCAGCTTCAGAATAATATTTTCCACATCTTCGCCGACGTAGCCCGCCTCGGTAAGAGAGGTGGCATCGGCGATGGCAAAGGGCACATCCAGGATGCGGGCCATGGTTTGCGCCAAAAGGGTTTTGCCGCTGCCCGTGGGGCCCACCATTAAAATATTGCTCTTCTGAATTTCAACACTGTCGTCGCCTCCGCCGGCTTCTTGGGTGCGAATGCGCTTGTAGTGATTGTAAACAGCCACGGCCAGGGCGCGCTTGGCGCTTTCCTGGCGAATGACGTAGTCGTCTAAGGTCGCCTTAATTTCCGCCGGCGTGGGCAGATGGTCGGAAGCAACCGCCTCTTTCGGCGCCATTTCCTGTCTTAAAATATCTTCGCACAAGTGAATGCATTCGTCGCAAATATAGGCGTCGGGTCCTTGGACCAGTTTTTGTACCTGATCTTTGGACTTGCCGCAAAACGAGCAGCGCTGATCTTTTTTTTCTTCTGTCATGATGCTCCTAACTATTTACGTTTGACGATCACATCGTCGATGATACCGTAAGCTTTCGCCTCTTCCGCCGACATAAAGAAGTCGCGATCCGTATCTTTTTCCACCTTTTTCAGGGTTTGACCGGTTCGCTCGGCGATAATGGCGTTTAATTGCTTGCGGGTCTTTAAGATTTTTTCCGCGTGAATTTGAATGTCCGATGCCTGGCCTTGGGCGCCGCCCAGGGGTTGGTGGATCATAATGTCCGCATTGGGCAAGGCGTAGCGCTTGCCCTTTTCGCCGGCCAGGAGCAGAAACGCGCCCATGGATGCGGCGAGGCCCACGCAAATGGTGGAGACGTCTGGCTTAATGTATTGCATCGTGTCGTAGATGGCAAAGCCCGCGCTCACGGAACCGCCGGGGGAGTTAATATAGATTTGAATGTCCTTGTCCGGATCTTCCGATTCCAAAAACAAAAGTTGGGCGACGATTAAATCCGCCATTTGATCGTTTACTTCGCCGGTTAAAAAGATAATCCGGTCTTTTAAAAGTCGGGAATAAATATCGTAGCTTCTTTCGCCGCGATTGGTTTGTTCCACGACCATGGGTACCAGTGCCATACTTATGCCTCCTTTTCGAGGCTCGTGCAGCCTCTTATGCTTCTTCGCTTTCGTCTTTATTTAAGCCTTCCACTTCTTTCGCATTGTCTACGAGAAGTTCGACGGCTTTTTTGCGTTCTAAGTCAGACTTCATGAGGTCCTTGTTGGATTCCATCATGGTCTTGATCATTTCTTCCTGTTTGTCTTCGTCGCCTTTAAAGTAGCGTTCGGACATTTCTCTGGCGTAAGCTTCCACTTCGTCGTCGGAAATTTCGAATTTTTCCGCTTCAACGATGGCTTCCAGAACCAAGGATTTCAACACTTCTTTTTCCGCGTCGGGACGCATGGAGTCTTTGAAGTCATCTAAGCTTTGGCCCAGCATTTGCAGGTATTGTTCCAGTTGCAGGCCTTGGCTGCGCATGTTGTTGTCCATGCTGCGGATTTGTTCGTCGATGGCGTTGTTCACCATGACTTCCGGCACGTCCACTTTGGCATTTGCCGCAGCGGCTTCCAATGCGCGGTCCATGCGAATGTTTTTCGCATTGGCTTCAACTTCTTCGGTCTTTTGCTTCTTCAGATCCGCCTTGTATTCGTCCACGGTGTCGAATTCGGAAATGTCTTTAATGAATTCATCGTCCACTTCCGGTAATTCTTCCACGGCGATGGAATTTAAGGTAATGGTAAAGACAGCGTCTTTGCCCTTTAAGTCTTCGTTGAAGTAGTCTTCCGGGAATTTTACGTCGATGTCGAAGGTTTCGCCGATTTCATGGCCGACGATGCCTTCTTCAAAGCCCGGGATAAAGCTGCCGCTGCCCAATTCCAGTTCTTGGTCTTCGGCACTTCCGCCTTCAAAAGCGACGCCGTCGACTTTTCCTTCAAAGTCGATGTTGACTTTGTCGCCGTCTTCCGCGGCGCGGTCGTCGATATTAATGTGGCGCGCGTTTAAGTGGCGTTGCTTGTCGATTTCGTTGTCGATCATTTCATCGGAAACTTCGTCGGGTACGGCTTCGATTTCCAGGCCTTTGTAGTCGCCTAAAACCACTTCCGGCTTAATTTCAACGCTGACTTCGACGATTAAATCCTTGCTGCGATCGAAGTTTTCTTCGTCGATGTCGATTTCCGGTTGGTCGATGACCTCGAGTTCCAATTCTTCCAGGGCGTCTTGGTAGATCTTGGGAAGCACTTCGTTCAGCGCATCTTCAAAGAAAATACCGCTACCGTAGAATTGTTCGATGATTTTCTTCGGCGCGTGGCCCTTGCGGAATCCCGGCACGTTGAAGTAATTTTTGTTGCGTTTATAAACTTTCGACTCCGCTTCTTTGATTTCCTCGTGGGGAACCGTCAGGTCGAAATAAACTTTATTCTTTTCTTGCTTTTTGATCTCTGTCATCCTTATCCCTCCATAATTTATATCTAAAGCATTATACCATAAGGGCATTAAAATCAACAGTTTCGGGCAAAAAATCGCGACGAGCCGCCGAATTTCCCGCCCTTTGGCCCCTAGACTCTGCGTTCATAGACAAAATGGCAGTAGGGACAGGTGACTTTTACTTTGCCCGCGCCTCGAGGCAGGCGGGCGGTTTTATTACAGGACGGGCAGTGGATGTAGCGATAATGTCGCACATCCTTGAGCCGCCTCATAAGACGCCTCACCGGGCGAATGGCGTTTAAAAAGGCCCCGTTTTCTTTTCGGCGCTTGCCCCGCTCTCTGGAGTAGGCGCGAAAGAGCACCATGAAAAGGAGGACGAGGGCGCCTCGGGACCAATAACCATTGCCGTAGTGGCTCCCCGCCAGGCGCAAAAGAAAGGACGCCGCGAACAAAAGGGTGTTCAGCTCGTCCCAGCCGTAGCGATTGGCCATAAAGCGGCGAAAGGCGTTTTTCAATTCCCTCATACCAGATAGCTGCGGATCATTTCGGCGCTGTCGGTGTATTTCTTCCGCTCTTCATCGGTTAAATCCAGCTCGACGATTTCTTCGATGCCGTTCTTGCCGATGACGCAAGGCGTGGAGACGTACACGTCTTCGACGCCGTATTCGCTCTTGTGAAGGGCGGAGACTTGCAGGATCTTCTTTTCGTCGTAGAGCACGGCGTCTAAAATGGTGTTGACCGTGTTGGCGATGCCGTATTGGGTGGAGCCTTTGCCGAAGAAGGCGCGGTGGCCGCGATAGACCACGGATTTTTCAATTTCCGCCCGGTCCAATGTAATGTCATGTTCTTCAAGATACCGCTTCAGGGGAATGTCGTTGACCGTCACTTGGGAATAGGGCAAAAATTGGCTGTCCCCGTGTTCGCCCAGCATCATGCTGTGCACGTTGTTCGGGCTCACGTTAAATTCTCGTGCCAAAATGGTGCGGCTTCGTTCCGAATCCAGTGCCGTGCCGCTTCCGATGACGCGGGTGGAATCCAGGCCGGAAAGTTCCCACACGCGATAGGCGATGGCGTCGCAGGGATTGGTGACCACGACAAAAATGCCTTTAAAGCCCGCCGCCATGACCTTCGGAATGTAGTCCTTGACATCGGCGTAGTTGCCTGTGTATTCGTTTCGCCGTTGGCCGTCTTCGGGAATGCGCCCGGCGCAGACGACGATCATGTCGCTTGCCGCCACATCCTCGATGGTGCCGGCGATGAAGCGGGTGTTGTGGGGATAAAATCCCTGTGCGTCTTCCAAATCACTGACCACGCCGTCAAGGCGCTTGTCGTCAATGTCGTGTAATGTTATATGCGTAAATCCGCCGCGCAGAGCCCGCGTGTAGGCGACGATTTCGCCTACGTGGCCTGCGCCGATAATTCCCAGTTTAGCCATGGTCCACTTCCTTACTTAATCAATTCTCTCAATGCTTCAAATTCGTCCACGGACAAGGTAATGCCCTTGCTCATTTTCGAGTGATCCTCGTTCCAGGAGCGCAGATCGAATTTCGGATCAGCGCCGTTGTAGGATACGCGATTTAATTCTTTTTTCCAACCGTTGGGCGCTTCGGACAAGACGCCGAGGTGCTCCACGATTTCAAATCTAAATTCTGCCACAATTCCTCCTAACAGAAAAAAGCGCCGTGGGCGCTTTCATCTACTCAACCGCTGTGACTGTATAGCCTGCATCTTCCACTGCTTTTTTTAATAAGGCGCTGTCCAGCTTTTCGCCTTCCACGACGGCTTCTTGGGGATCCAAGGTTACCGACGCCTTCACGCCGTCAAGTTCGTTTAACGCTTTGTCGACACGTCCGACGCAATGATTGCAGCTCATGCCATCGATTTTTAAAATTTTCTTATCCATTTTTTGTGCCTCCTTGTCTCTATTATACCCATGTGCTTTTGTTTTTACAGAGGGAATTTCCACAAAGTCGATTGCCTCGGAGAATTCCTCTTTATTTTCGCTTTCCGCCTTATCTAATGAAAGGAAATTTAATCTCAGGGCGTTGGTCACGACAAAAACGGAGCTGAAGCTCATGGCCAGTGCCGCGATCATGGGGCTCAGCGTGAGGCCGAAGGGCTTGTAGAAAAGCCCCGCCGCCACGGGAATGCAGATCACATTGTAGAAAAAGGCCCAGAATAAATTTTCCTTGATGTTTCGGATCGTGGCCTTGGAAAGATCCATGGCGCTTACCACATCCATTAAATCGCTGTGCATTAAGACTACGTCGGCGCTTTCCATGGCGATGTCCGTGCCGGCGCCGATGGCGATGCCCACGTCGCTTCTCGCGAGAGCCGGAGCGTCGTTGATGCCGTCGCCGACCATGGCCACTTTCCCCGCTTCCTGATATTGACGCACATAGGCTTCTTTTTCATCGGGGAGCACGCCGGCGTGGACGCGGTCGACGGCCAAGTCCTTCGCGATAACTTTCGCTGTCTTTTCGTTGTCGCCGGTAAGCATGACCAGCTTTTTCCCGGCGGCGTGGAGTTTTTCAAGGGCCGTTTTCGAATTGGCCTTCACCAAATCCTTCGCCGCGATAAGGCCGATAAATTCATCGTCTTTCGCGAAAAACAGTGGCGTCTTCCCTTCAGCGAGAAGGGCGTCCAGTTGCGCGCGGATCACGGAAAGATCCGCGCCGACGGAGTCCATTAAGGCTTCGTTGCCGCCGTAATAGGTCTCGCCGTTTAAGGTGGCCTTTAAGCCTCTACCGGGAATGGCTTCGAAATGCTCGAGGCTTAATTTATTTTCCGTTCCGTATGTTTCTTCGTAGGCCCGAATCACGCCTTCCGCCAAGGGATGCTCCGAAGGCTTTTCCAAGGCGTAGGCCGTAGCGAATAGTTCTTCCGCCGAAATGCCGGCGGCCACCACGTCGGTGACGTAGGGCTTGCCCCGCGTAATGGTACCGGTCTTGTCGAAGATCACCGTTTCCACGTGGTGCAATACTTCCAGGCCTTCGGCGCTTTTGTAGAGCACACCGGCCTTGGCGCCTTTGCCCGTGCCTACCATAATGGCCACCGGCGTCGCGAGACCCAGTGCACAGGGGCAGCTGATGACCAGTACGGAGATGGCGAGTTTCAAGGCGAAGGCGGGTTCCGCTCCGAGAGCCAGCCAAATGCCGCCGGTAGCCAAGGCGATGGCGATGACAATGGGGACGAAGATCCCTGCCACTTTGTCGGCAATTTTCGAGATCGGCGCCTTCGTAGCGTTTGCGTCGTCCACGAGGGCGATGATTTTTGCGATGGTGGTGTCTTCGCCCACCCGCTTCGCCTCCATAATCAAGCGGCCCTGACCGTTTGTCGTAGCGGCCATGACGTCGCTGCCCGCGGTTTTTTCCACGGGAATGGGCTCGCCGCTAAGGGCGGATTCGTCCACGGAGGAAATGCCTTCCACCACGACGCCGTCCACGGGCACATTTTCCCCGGGCTTCAGCAAAATCCTGTCGCCGATTTCAATAGCTTCCACGGGAATCACTTTCTCTTCGCCGTCTTTTATGACCGTCGCCACTTCCGGTGTGAGATCCATAAGGGAGCGAATGGCGCCGGAGGTCTTGTGTTTCGCCTTGGCTTCTAAATATTTCCCCAAGTCGATTAAGACCACGATGGTGGCCGCCGATTCGAAGTAGAGTTCGTGGCCGTAGGCGGCGATGCGGGCCATGTCCCCGTGACCGAAGCCGTAGGCCAATTGGAAGATGACGTAGATCCCGTAGATGTAGGCCGCGCCGGAGCCCATGGCGATTAAAGCGTCCATGTTGGGATGTCTTCGCCACATGGATTTTCCGCCGTTTACATAGTAGTGACGATTCAAAAACAGAATCACCGTGGTGAACATAAATTGCACCAGAGCAAAGGTGAGTAGGTTTTCGCGACCTTCCAAAATAGAAGGCACCGGCGCACCCATCATGGAGCCCATGGAGATATAAAAGAGGGGGATTAAAAAGATCGCCGAGACGATGAGGCGGCGACGCTTTAATTCCAATTCTTCGGAAAAAGGATCCGCCTCAATGGTTTCGCTCTTTTTTTCCTCGCCTTCTAAAAAGCCTTTATAACCCGCTCGATCCACGGCTTCCAGCACCGCCGATTCGATGCCTTCCTCGCCCTCCACTTTCATGGAATTGGTGAGAAGATTCACGGCCACGTTTTTTACGCCGTCGACTTTTCCTACCTCTCGTTCCACGGCAGCGGAACAGGCGGAACAGGTCATGCCTTCCACGCGATATTTTCGTTCCATAGGGCCTCCTCTCTAGTAGTCGTTATTACTTACTGCTTATATCCTACCAATTGAGTGGGAATGTGTCAACCGACGGCGGGATGAAGCAGGGCGTCGATGGCTTTTTTCTCTTGCTCCGTGAGTTCCACCCGAGTCCAAATACCATCCGCCGTGGTAAAAAGATAGAGCTTCGGGAAGGTGCCCATAATTTTTTCGTAGGCTATCCCGTAAAGGCCCAGCTGCAAGCGGTAGGTGGCCATGGCGCCGGTGCGGACGCCTCGCGCCCCCGTCTTGTAATCCACGATGGCGATTCCCTCCGGCATCCTGCGCAATTGATCGTAAAAGCCTTCCAGGATCACGCCGTCGAATTCCGCGCGAAAGGGCACTTCCGTGCCGAGGATTTCGCCGCGGTCGAAAGTGGCATCGTAATTTTTAATGGCCACATCCAGTTCATCGGCCACGCCGTAGGCCTTCGCGCGGGCCAAAAGTTTTTTCCGAAGCGGCCCATGGGGATTGCGGGCCCGCTGGGCATAGTGGTGAAACAAAATCCCCAGCTGCAGGTAATCCTTCTCGCTTTTCGAACCCTCTTTGCCGCCGTCGAAAACGGCCCGCCCCTTTAAGAGGCGACTCGCGGAAACCACGGGCTTCGCCTGCGCCATAGCGATGGCTTGCGCCGTTGTTTTTTTCGGCGCCTCTTCTTTATGCACAGATGCGGCCATGGGCGCAGGCATTTCTTCTGCAAAGTCGATCTCAGGTAAATCGCTCTGGAGCCCCTCCCCTTCTTTCGATTTCAGAAGATAGACGTGGCTCTTGGCCCGAGTCATGGCCACGTAGAGGAGGCGCAGATTTTCCTCCCGCGCCTTTTCCGCCGAAGCGGCGCGGTTCATTTCGTAAATCGCCGGCGCCGCGGGATTTTTTATGCCCACGCCTCTTTCCTCGCTGTAATTCCACAAGCCGCCTTCGGGGCGGGGCTTGGCGAAGAGATGGCCCAAGTACACCGTATCGTATTCCAAACCTTTGGCCTTGTGCATGGTGAGGATCTCCACGGCACAGTCGCCGCTGAATGTTGCCGCTCCCACCTCTTCCGTGGCTTCCATTTCGCGGAGGCTGTGGAGAAATCCTTCCAAGTGCTCGCCCTCCTCGTCATATTCCTTTGCCATGGCGAGGAGCTGATCCACATTGGCCGCGGCCTGCTCTCCGCCTTCCTTGTAGGCGTAGGCGCGAAAGCCGCTTTCTTCCACAAGGGCCAGGAGAAATTCATAGGCGGAAGATACGGGGCCCATCTCGTCGAAAAACTTTTCCATGCGCGCCATACGCTCGCGAACACTTTCTCTACATGGCGATCCGTTCATTACGTGAAAGACATCTTCCTGATTCGTCCCGATAAAGGGCGTGCGCAAAAAGGCCGGGGAAAAATCGCCGGTGATCTTCGCTTCCACGGCCAGCATTAAATCCCGCACTTCACGGGCGCGGAAAAAGCCCTCGGCACAGCGGTTTACATAGGAAATGCCGTAGTCCCGAAACACGGATTCGTAAATCCCCATAAATTTCTTCCGCCACAAGAGCAGGGCGCGGGATTCCGACGGATGTTTTTGAATGTCTTCCGCGATCCACAGGGCTTCTTTTTTAATGGCCTCTTCCGCCGATTCCTCGCCGGTGAGATCCACGCCCTTCAGGGCCCATTCCCCTTCACCGTGACCCGTAATGGGCTCGTAATCGGGAATTTTTTCCGCAAAGAGATCCCCCACGGCGGCCACGAGATCCTTGTGGGATCGGTAATTGTTCAAAAGGGCCATGGCTTCCGTGCCCTCTTTTAAGGCCTCGCCGCGAAAATCGTCGCCCACAGCCACATCGGCGCCGCGAAAGCCGTAGATGGATTGCTTTCTGTCCCCGACGACGAAAAGTTTCCCTTCGCCCTTTAAGGCGCGCAGCATGCGAATCTGCAGAGGATTCGTGTCCTGAAATTCATCGACGAGAATGTGATCGTATCCGCAGGTAATCTTCCCCGATTCCAAAAGGGCCGTGGCCATTTCCAAGAGATCGCTGAAATCCACGACGCCCATGGCCCGCTTTTCTTCTCGGTAGACTTCGTCCAGCAAGTGAAGGGCGCGGCGAATCGCTTCGATAGAAGGGTGATTTTTCTCCTCTTCACGTAATAGGAGGCGATTTTTTAATGCTTCGTTCTGTTCTTTTATGTCTTCGTCCATTTTCAGCGAGGATCCGTCGGGCATGGCCAGAAGAAAGGCCCGCTGTTCTTCTTCACTTCTGTTTTTTAATGCCTCGAGATCTTCATCGTCCAAATACTTGGCCAGTTTCGACGCTTTGGTCTTCAATGCGCTGCGAAGGGCGGGCAGAAAGTCTACATACTCCTTCAGGGGGTCGACGCCCGTTACTTTTCGAGGGCGAAAATCCCCAAGGGCGCCGCGGGTGCGAAGGGCGTCGTAGCTTTTTAAGAGCTCGCTTTTAAAATTGTTCGCCGTGGTTCCCGATGTTTCGAGAAAGGAAATAAAATCCTCGTCGGAAAAAATTCCCTTCGCCACCTTTTCGTAGCTCTTCTCCAAAAGGGCGCCGGCCTCGCCTTCCGCCAGCTGAACCATGCCGCCGAAGGTGTCCGCTTCCACGGCGTAAATGGAGAGCAGGTAGCGGCAAAAGCCGTCGATGGTCTTGACAACCAAGCGGTCCGTCTCCTCTTCCGTGAGGCTCGCCGCCATGCGGGCGGCCATTTCCTCGGCGGCGCGATTGGTGAAGGTAATGGCCAAAACATTTTCGTCGGTATTAGACAAAATCTTCTTCACTCGCTCGGTGAGCACCTTGGTCTTCCCCGCGCCGGCGCCGGCGGTGAGAAAGACGGAGCGGTCGTAGGACATTACGGCTTCCTGTTGTTCTTTATCCAATAACATCCGCCGCCTCCTTTCTGCACAGATCCCCGTGGGGACAGTAGGTACACACATTTTCGTCCATAGGCGCCTCGTTGAAATCGCCGCTTTTAATGGCGGCGAGAACGTGACCCAAGGCGTCTTCCGCCTCGTTTAGAAACTCGTCGAAAGCCTCGCCGTCGTACTTTCTTTCGTTTCTCAGGCGACTGTACTTGCCGGCACGGGTCGTGTCCCGCGCCATAATGGACACATTCCCCTTTTCCACGGACACATACTCCAACGATGCCGGCCGATTGCCCATGTGCCGGCGAGCCAGGGCATAAAGGGCGAGCTGCATCACTTTGTAGGCCGCCACGTTTTCGTATGCGGGAAGCCCCCCGGACTTGTAATCGATTAAGATTTCGTCGCCGGCTTCATTTCTGTCCACCCGGTCGATGATGCCGTGAATCTCCACATCCTCAAAGGGATAGGTGAAGGATGTCTCAAAGGCCACGGGATGGAAGGCGCCGTTTTTCTTTTCATCGGCCAGGCGCTCTTCCTCCGCTTCAATGGCGGCGAGAAGGGCGCGGGCCATGGTCTTCTTCTCCCAAGCCCACAGGTAGTCGGGCTTGAGGGGGGCCAATTTTTCATCGTAGGCCGCCTCCACGAAATTTTCCAGGTCGTCTTTCGAAAGCTTCCCGGAAAAATAAAGCGCCAGCGCCTCGTGGTAAATGCTTCCCTTGGCCATGGCCGGGCGGCCGTCTTCTTCCTCCGGCGCGCTTTTTAAGACCCGATCGGCAAAGTAGCTGAAAGGGCAGCGCAAATAGCCGTCGATGGTCGAAGGCGAAAGACCCTTTTTCCTCAGTTCATCGGCTAAAACCTCCGCCGCTTCCTCGGAAAACACGCCCTCTTCCGCAATGAGGTCCCAATTTTTTTCGTAGACTTCCCCGGTTTTATCCAAATCTTCCACGGGAAAGTTCTTTTTTATTTCCGTAAATATCCGGGCCTCTTCCCCGTCCCCCACTTTGTAGAGCAGGGATTTTTTCGACGAGGCCAATAAGTACTTCAGCCGATCGGTCATCTCTTCGCCCTGAAAAAAATTCACGTAGAGCCCGACTTCCATGACGGATTTCGCGATGGCCCGATTCATTAAGCTGTCCTCTTTCTTGGCGGGAATAAATCCCCCATCGAGTGAGGACACGAAGAGAAGGTCGTAATCGCCGCCGTAGGCCTCGTCCAAAGACAAAATATCCACGCCGGGGGCGGCTTCTTTTTCCAAAAAACCGCAAAGGATGGATTCAAACTCGCGGCCGGTAATTCTGCCGTAATCGCCTTCTGCCTCGGCCAGGGCGTCGGCGATCATTTTTGCCAACCCCTCGCCGAACGCTTCCGCCGCTTCTTCCGTACGACGGGCGAAATCGCCCCAACTGCCTTCGTTATCATGCTTCCATGTCCTTAAAAGGGCTTTGTGTCGAATCAACAGCTCCTTTGTCTCGGGAAATAAGTAATAGGGCAGGGGGCTTTCGTCCATTTCAGAAAGATCCTTCACGCCCAAGGTCTCTATGGCCGCCGCCAACCCATGGGCATCTTCCACTTCCGCCAAATCTCCCCGCAAAAAGGCGCAGGCGGAAGGCCCGTCTTCTCCCCGCCGCCACAAGAGGCGCAATTGGTGAAGAGTGTCCTCGCCGAGGACGTAGGCGGAGCCCGCCGCCGGAATGTTCGCCAAGGCAAAATGCGCCTTCATCGCCGCCCGGTCCTCTTCTTTATTCATGGCCACGCCGATCTTCGCTCCGGGATTTTCCGCGAGAGCCGCCGCGGTTTTTTTCACTATGTGGCGAAATGCCCGCTCCCCGTTTACCGTTTGATACAGGGCCACAGCTTCCGGTTCTTTTTTCTCCCCGAAGGGGCTGACCACCACCACGTGAGCAGCGGCGTCTAATTTTTCCAAGAGCAGGCGATGGCGTTCCTTGTAATGAGTGAATCCCACAAAAATATACTTACGCTCGGAATCCACCTCCGCCGCCATGGCCTCTTTAAAAACTTCGCCTTCCGTCACGCAGTCCGCCGACTCCACGGCGGATTCGTAGGCGGAAAGGAGACCACGCACATCCCCCCGCCAGCTGTAAGGCAGGTCCTTTTCCTCGAGGCCCAAATACTTCACATCGTCGCACCACTGAAAGAGGCGGCGAATTTTTTCCATGTCCCTGAGCGGTGCGAATGCCCCATTTCCTTCTTCCAGGCACTTTCGAAAAACATAGGCCGCCCGCCACAGATTGCGGGGACGGGCCATGGCCAGCTCCTCCGTGAGGTCGTCGAAGGTGAAAAAGTTGACGCCTAAAAAGCCCACGCTCCGCGATAAAACTTCTTTGCTCCGCGCGATCCATTTCCGATTAGGCATAATAAAGGTGGCGCCCTTGAAATCTACTTCATCCGCCAAAGATTCCACGCCGCTTCCCATGGGCTTATAAATGATTTCCATGGCCTCTCCTTTCTTTTTTCGCAAGAAGCATGGCCCCCACCATGCCGCCGTCGTTTCCCAAGCGGGCGGGCCCCAAGGGGGCGCGAACATTGCCGTTGCCCCGGCGGAGCATGGCCGCCTTCAGGCGCGCCACAATGCTCGGGGCGTAGGTAATCATGCCGCCGCCGATTAAAATGACCGAAGGGTTCAACACATTTTCAAGGCCGATGAGGTAATCCGCCGCGCCGTCGATAAAAGCCTGCGCCGAGGCTTCATCTGATGCCAGAAAATCGTCGCCCCGTTCGTAGCCCGCCGCCTTCATGAGGGCGTGAAAAGCCCTTGCGCTGAAATAACTCTCGGCGCAGCCCCGCTGGCCGCAGGTGCAAAGAACGCCGCCTTTCTCTACGATGATGTGTCCGATCTCCATGGCGGATCCCCGGCTCCCTAGATACAATTCGCCGCCGGCATAAAAAGCGCCGCCGATGCCCGTGCCCATGCCCACGTAGAGGACGTGATCGTCCCGGCGATTTTCCATCTCTCCCACGAGGGCACAGTTAATGTCGTTTTCCAAAACGTCCAGGCGAATGTCTTTATCCGCCAGAGCCTCGCCCAGGGGATAGCCCTGCCAACCCGAAATATTTCCGCCTAAATCGGAAAGGGCCTTCTTCTCCCTGTCTACGGTCCCCGCCGTGGCGATGCCGAAAGCTTCGTAATCAATGGGCGCTACCATGCGGGCGATTTCATCTACTACTTTGTCGGGATCCTTCGGCGTCGGGGCGCGGTCTGTGCGAATCAGTTTTCCGCCGCGAAAAATCCCGAGCTTCATGGTAGTGCCGCCGATGTCCAAGCCTAAATCATACATGGAGGCTCTCCCTGATCCGCTGAAATTTTCCCTTGGGCTCGGAGGTAAACACCTTGCCGGACACTTCGGGGAAGTCCTCGGTTTCGGGAAAGACCAATTTGTAGGCGTGAAGCAATTGGTGGTGCAATTCGCCGAAGCGGCGGGAGGCGCGGCCGTACTTTCTGTCCCCGAGGACGGGATGACCGATGGATGCCAGCTGCTGGCGAATCTGATGGGTGCGCCCGGTAATGAGCTCCGCCTCAACCAGGGTGTAGTCCCCCGTGCTCTTCAAGGGCCGGTAGATGCCCACGGCGTCCTTCCCGTCGTCGCCTTCCACGACGCGGTTTTTCTCTCCGTCCTTTGTCAGACGATTTTCCACCTTCCGTTCTTCCTTCAACTCTCCTTCCACAATGGTCATGTAATACTTCTCCACTTCCCGGTTACGAAGCCATGCGTTGGCCGCACGAAGGCCCGCCGCCGTCTTCGCCCCCAAAATTAAACCGCTGGTGTTTCGGTCCAGTCGATTGCAAATGGAGGGGACGAAGGTCTTTTCCGCCCGGGGATTGTAGCTCTTCGTGTGGATCAAATAGGCCAACATATCGTCCACCATGTTCCGCTCGTAGGCCTTGCCCGTGCCGTGGCTCAACACGCCCACGGGCTTGTCCATAATAATGAAATCTTCCGATTCGAAGACGATGGCGGGAAACTTTCCCTTCACGGACTTCGGCGCCTTGGAAAACTTCGCCAGCGTCTCGTCGGAAAAATAAATTTCCACCGTATCTCCGAGGGCCAAGACATCTTCCTCCTTGGCCTTTTTACCGTTGACCGTAATGTTTTTCTTTCGAATGGATTTATAAATCAGCGACGCCTTGGCATTGGGAAGCAATTTTTTTAAATAGCGATCCAAGCGCATGCCTGCGTCGTTTGTGTCAATTTTATTAGAGATCACGAGAGCCTCTCTTTCTTTCACGTTCCTGTGATATAATAACCTTATTATAATTATATCGAAATCGACAGGAAAGGGAAAACAGCATGAAATCTAACGGAAGAGTTTCGAAAGTATTCGTAAACTTTTTGCGCTTTGTCGTCGTCATACTGGTGGTTCTCGTCCTACTGTTCATCATTAAGTGGCGCATGAACCACTTGTTTTCCATGATGACGCCGGAAGAGAGAAAAGACACCACCATTACCGAGGAAATTCGCTCCTCAAAGGAACAAATCGGCCAGATCTCCAGCGCCGCCAAAGATGCATCGGAAAAAACCACCTTACTTAAAATAGAAACGACGGATCCGGATTCCGTGGCCAAGCGCTTAAAGGAAGTGGGCCTCATTAACGACGCCACGGCCTTCAGCAATAAGGCCAAGCGCTCCGGCATGGCCCGCTACATTACGGCGGGAAGCTACGAAATTCCCGAAGGCGCCAGCCCCGAAACCATTTTGAAAATACTCACGGAAAACGGCTTGCAAAAAGCCACCCGCACCATCACCATCGAAATTCCCGAAGGCGCCAACGACGAAATGATCGCCGATGTGATCATGAAAGAAGATTTAGTGGCGGACAGAGCCACCTTCCTTCAAATGATTCGCGACGCCGGCGCCGTGCCCAAGATTAAACCGGGGGGCTACCAAATTCACGCGCCCCTTACGGCCACGGAACTTTTGAACATCTTAATGAGCCAAAGCGAACAGGAAAATCCTGCGCCCCAAGGGGAGCAACCGGCACAACCGGCCCAACAATAAACGTGAAAAAGCCGCCCGATGAGATCATCGAGCGGCTTTTTCGTGCAGTTATCATACTATTCGGAGATGACAATGAAATTGAATGGCTTCCGCTTTTCGGATGCTTTCTTCATTTAAGACAAATTTCCAACGGCTGTTACAAAGTAATCGACGCCTTTGATTAAAATGTCTTCGTCGACCATAAATTTGGGGTTATGATTCGGATAGATGACGCCGTCACATTCTTTTGAGGTGTTTAAGAAAGTAAAGCAGGCCGGCGCTTCTTGAGCGAAATAGGCGAAGTCTTCGCTTCCCATACTCGCTTTTTCCATACGCTTGACGCTATCTTCGCCAAAGGCTTCCTGACTGAGGTCGATTAGTTTTTGGGTAAGTTCCGTGTCGTTGATTAAGGCAGGGTAGCCGAACTTGTAATCAATTTCCGCTTTGCCGCCATAACTTTCCGCTGTGCTCTTGCAAATTTTTTCACAGCCCTCAGCGATTAATTTTCGTACCGATTCGTTTAAGCAGCGAACCGTCCCGTTAATGCTCACCTTATTCGGAACAATATTGTATTGGCTGCCTCCGTGAATTTGGCCGATGGTGAATACGGCAGAATCCAAAGCATTTACTCGACGAGCCATGAAGGCTTGCAGCGCGAGAACCGCCGATGCTGCCATAGGGATCGGATCGATGGTGTCGTGAGGGTAGGCGCCGTGTCCGCCTTGTCCGATAAAATCGATGGTAAATTCGTCGAGAGATGCCATCATCGGGCCCGGGACAAATCCCATTTGACCGATTTCAATTTCGCCGGAGAGAACGCCGACGTGTTGTCCAAGAATATAATCGACCTTCGGTTCATTTAAGCAACCCACGTCGATCATCGGTTTGGCGCCGCCGTCCTTTTCTTCGGAGGGTTGGAAAAGTAGCTTCACCTTGCCGGACCATTTATCCTTGTTTTCGTTTAAAACAATGCCCGTTGTCAACAAAATGGCCGTATGGCAATCGTGTCCGCAGGCGTGCATGTTGCCGTTTTCAGATTTAAAGGGCAGGTCTGTTTCCTCTTTAATCGGCAGTGCGTCCATATCCGCTCTCAAACCGACGGTTTTGCCGGGACTGCCACTATCGATGAGGGCGACGACGGCGGATCCGTCGACGATTTTTTCGTAGGAAATGCCATATTCGTCAAGTACAGAACAGACATACTTCACCGTTTTCTCTAAATCGAAGCCGATTTCGGGAATCTGATGGAGGTCTCTTCTGAATTTAATCAGATTTTCTTCTGCTTTTTTTCGATCGAATTCTAATTTTTTCATTACTTTTCCTCCTTTTTCCTCGTTTTAATTCCGAAGAAGATCGTCGCAAAGACTGCCGACGGAACAATGACGAAAGTCGGCAAACCGGCTTTGATCATGATGACCGTTAAGACAAGAGCAAAGATCCCGCTCTTTAAATCCTTAATCGCAAACATGGCATACATCGAACCGAAAATGGAAGGTGCGATAAAGTCAAAGGCTGCTAAAACCGAATCCGGCAAGACGGAGATAATATAACTTCCCGCGACTGCAGCCAGAACTGTGACGATTAAGTTCGTAATAATCGAACCTGCAATCCCCAATGTCGAGACTAATTCCGCCTTCTTCGTGCCGGGCTCAACCTTTACTGCCGCTTGAGCTAAGGCAGAACATGGTACACGCATGTTCCCTAAGTTCCCGGAAATGAAGCCCATAAAGGTTCCGGGAAGCCCCAAGACGGGGAAGTAGGAGATTGGTTCAATTATGTAGTATGAACCGAAAATTGCCGCGATAAGTGCCCAGCCTTTTAAAATGTTTGCCATTCCCGGAAAAGCACTATATCGAATGGAAATGTATAGAGCCGGCAAAAAGGAAAATAATACGCCAAGTAAGTTTAAAATTCGACCTAATTTAATAACCGGTTGTGTATACTGCGCGTCATATTCTTGATCGATGTTTAATTTATCAGTCATGTGAAACCTCCCTATGAGTGAGCGGAAAATGCTTCCTGCGATCATGCCGATGATCAAAGCGAAGCCCAGGTTAAATTCCATCAATGCAGGAACTTTTTCTCCCAGCTTGTTCAAAAGAATCATGGAAATCCCCGCAACTACTGCGGCGACCATATTTTCATTTGAGGTGATCGCGTTGCTGACAGCCAAGAAACCCATGGCACCGCACATGCCGGAAATCGAAATAATACTCGTGATTTTTGTGTCCCCTTTGGTTAGCTTAAAGGAGATGCTGTCCAATTTGTCCGTCAATAAACTTACTACTAACAACCAGCCGCAGCCATTTAATGCCATGACCCAGCAAGCGTTTGCGTAATTGACCAAATTATAATCGGGAGAATCCAAGGTCGTGCCCATGGCTTGTGCCGCCATTTCAGCCGCCGTGAGTTCAGTATGGGCCGCGCCGATGACAGAGAGTCTTTGCCATGCCAGAGGGCCGCCTATTTTAGATATAAGTCCAAGCATGACGACAAACACGCCTAATGCCGGTCCGATGGCGGAAATTGCGCCTGTTCGGAATGCTTTCTTTTGATCTTCGGGTGTTAAATTCACTAAGGGACTTACTTTTTTTACCTTGGTGCTATAGCTAATAGCTAATGCACCTACAATTGCCACCAACGGTAAAGATAATAGCCAGAGTACAGGATCATTTGCGTACGTTAAGTAAGAGTTCATAAAGCCCTCCTTTTCTTGTATTTGGTATCTCTTACACACTGACTGTATCACCCCCCCGATCTTGTCAACCCGAATTCCGAATTATTTATTGTTAATCGCACTTTTTTCGAGAATCTTTATTTTTAAATTGCTTATGGTGGATGAAATTTGTGTTTATTTATTTGGTTTGTTTAAAAATATTTAATTCCACAATCAGAACCACCGGCTTAGCCGGTGGTTTGTTTTGCCCCTATAAGGGGCTGTTACCGGCAGCACTTTCGTGCTCTGAATTTCTTCCTCTTGCAACAATTCCCCAGTTGGCGCTAAAGCGCCTGTTCTCATACTTTATTTGACCTGCTGACCCGTAAACGGATCGATGAATTCCTTCATGCTTATCTGATCCGCCATATAATCTTCTTCCAATTGGTTTTTGATGTATTCTTGGATTTTTTTCGCATTTTTTCCCGCAGTATCGACGTAGTACCCTCTACACCAGAAATGCCTATTTCCGTATTTGTACTTTAGGTTTGCGTGTCTATCAAATATGATTAAGCTACTTTTTCCTTTTAAGTATCCCATGATTTGAGATACGCTATATTTCGGTGGAATTTCCAGCAGCATATGTATATGATCCGGACAACATTCCGCTTCGATTATGTTTATTCCTTTTCTCTCGCATAGGTCTCTTAATGTTTTTCCTATGTCTTGTTTCAATTTCCCGTATATAACCTGCCGCCTATATTTTGGCGCAAACACAATGTGATACTTACAATTCCAACTTGTATGTGCTAAGCTGTTCTTATCCATATGGATACCTCCTTGATATTTTATTGCCGATAACACAATAATTTTATCATAGGAGGTTCTTTTTTTACTTGAAGCTAAAGCTTTTTATGCCTACCACCAGCATAGCTGGTGGTTTATTCATGCTAAAGCGCACAAAAAAACAGCTATGCGCGGTATTGCATAGCTGTTTCAAAAATTGAATTGATTTAATCGTATTGGACGATGCGCTTAGCCACGGCCATGGCGGCGACGCAGCCTTCCCCGCAGGCGTTAATGACCTGGCGGAAATTTTTGTCCACAATGTCGCCGGCGGCGTAGATGCCGTCCACGGCGGACATTTGATTTTCGTCCACTTTCACATAGCCCCTGTTTAATTCCAGAAGCCCTTCGAGAAATTCCGTTTGGGGTTTCACGCCCACGTAGATGAAAATTCCCATGGGGCGGTCGCCTTTTTTCACCGTGAAAGTTTCGTCGGTTTTATTGTTGTAGAGGGCGAGGCCGTCGGCCATGGCATCTCCCAAGACCTCCTTCAGCTCCGTGTTCCACATGACGGAAATATTTTCGTGGGCCAGGGCCTTCTCCGCCAAGAAGCGCTCGGCGCGGAAGCTGTCTCTGCGGTGAACGATAGTGACCTTCGCCCCTAAATTCGCCAGGTACAGGGCCTCTTCCACGGCGGAATTGCCGCCGCCGATGACGTAGACGTCGCCGTCTTGGTAGAAGGCGCCGTCGCAGGTGGCGCAGTAGCTGATGCCGCGGGAGACGAATTTGTCTTCCCCGGGAACGCCCAGGCGATTGGGCTTAGAGCCCGTGGCCAGGAGGACGTACTTGCCTTCGTAGCTGCCGCTTTCCGTCTTCACGATTTTCGTCTCGCCCGCTGACTCGACGGAAACCACCCGCTCGCGAATGGTGGCGGCACCGAAAGAGGCCGCTTGCTTTGCCATACGCATGCCGATATCCATGCCCGTGTCCTCGGCAAGCGCCCCGGGGAAGTTTTCAAGAGACATGGTGAGGCTCATTTGGCCGCCGTCCATCTCCGGTTCGAAGATCACCGTGTTCAAATGGGCGCGGCTCGCGTAAATGGCGGCAGTGAGCCCGGCCGGGCCGCCGCCGATAATCATAAGATCGTACATAATTCCCTCTTATCTCAATAATTCCAAAAGACGGCCCGTGGCTTTCCACTTCACCTGTCTTAATTCATCGATATTCTTCGCACCAACCAGGACCATGACGATTTTTACCTTGTTGATCAAATCATCTAAATACACCGAGGCGTAGTCCACGCCGCCGTGCACGATGTATCTTAAAATTTCGCCGCTAATGGCGCACATGTCGGCGCCGAGAATCAAACACTTCACCAGATCCAGGCCGTTTCGTATGCCGCCGGATGCGGTAATGTGGAGATCCTTCTTGCCTAGTGCCACGGCTTCGTGAAGGGCGTAGGCCGTGGGAATCCCCCAGCCGTAAAGCTCCGTCATGTCCGAATTAAAGTAGCGGAGATTTTCCACTTCAAAGAAATTCGTGCCGCCGTAGCCGGAAATGTCCACGTGGCGAATGCCCAAATCGTAGAGCCGCTCGACGACGGAGGCGTCCATGCCGAAACCCACTTCTTTCACCAGAACGGGCACGTCCAGGGCCTCATTTGCTGCGCGAATCCGCTCCGCCGTGCCGCGAAAATCTCGATCGCCCTCTTCCATGGCCAGCTCCTGCGCCGGATTTAAATGGATCTGAAGGGCGTCGGCCCGAATAATTTCCACGGCCTTCTTCGCCTCGTCCACGGAGAGATTGCCGTTCATGTTCCCGAGGACGATGCCCTCATCGCCGATAATCTCCCGCACGATCTCAAAACTTTCCACGGCTTCCTCGTCTTCCATGGCGATGGTTTCACTGCCCACGGCCATGGGCAGATCAAAGCGCTTGGCGAGCTGCGCCAAATCCGCATTGATGTTTTCCGCAAATTCCGTGCCGCCGGTAATGGCGTTGATCATGAGGGGAAAATGAATCTTCTTGCCCAAATACGTCGTGGATGTGTCGATTTCGTCGACGGAAAGTTCCGGCAGCGAAATATGGGGCAGATACATGTCGTTGAAAAGCGGATCCCCTCGGTAGTCCGTCTTCAGGTAATTTTCAACATGCTCTCTTTTTCTGTATTTTCTCACTTGCATCCCAGCCTTTACTTACTATGATGAATCTATCATACCATCAAATCCATGTGGCCTCAAAGAAATTTATACTATTTATCACCTAAAATTTTCCGAGGATGTGCGACGCTTTTCTCCCCATGAAAAAACCGCCCGAAGGCGGCTTTGGATTGGCGGTTTAGAAAAACTGATTCAGAAAATCTTTAGACAATGAAAAAGGCTATGAGTTTGAGTGCTCATAGCCTTTTATTTAATTTTTATAATTTTCTGCCTGTTCTAAAACCATATCAAAAATTTCTTCGCTCCATTGAGGAGGATATCCGTTTTTATAAAGCGGGAAAATGATCGGCTCATCTTATTTGAGCTTGCTCTGCTGAGTGCTTTTCTCAAAGAACTTATTGTTGATGAATACTCCGAAAAATCCGGCTAACAAGCACAGCACAACATTAACGGCAGCAGCTATCAAAATCACTTCATTTGTATAGGCGGCAACCATTTGTGCTGCTTGTTCTGGAGAAAAGGTAGATGACATATATTTTACTAAACCTTCGACGCCTAAAATTTTTGTTAAAAGAATACTGTGCATCGAATCGGTAAACATGACAACACTAAAAGCAATGGCGATGCGTTTGCTATTATCGTACTTTCCGATAATCAGCTCGCAGACAATCCCTGCAATCAGAGTAATCGGAATCATGATCCCATAACCTAAAATTGCATATACCAACCCAAGCACAGCCCAAAAGAGAAGCGCTGTGCCACGCTTTTGTACTTTTCGAGCCGCAATCACAAAGGTCGGTCCGATCACAAAAGCGGCAAACCCGGCTGAAATGTAGAGGGCAGCCATGCCTAAAAGTCCCGTCAGCATACTGATTCCAAAGGAGACAACACAGCCAATTACTGCCAATACGGCGATCTATACAATATTTTTTAGTTTTTCATCATAAAATTCCTTTCTGAACATTTAATTTTCGACAACATCAGGCACATTCATTTTTTTGTCGAAGATGTTGTTGTTAGTTCCAAACTTTAATTTGCGAATCTCCAGCTTTCCGCCTTGCTTCTCGATTCGATAAGATCTCGATAAAGACCTCCTTGCAGCATCAATTCATCATGTGTACCGCACTGCTCAATCCCTGCTTTGTTCAGTACCAAAATCCGGTTTGCATTACGGATCGTCTTCAAGCGGTGCGCGATCATGATGACGGTTTTGTTTTGAGTAAGGGCTTCAATAGCTGCTTTCAGCTTGTCTTCGTTTTCCGGATCAACATTTGCAGTAGCTTCATCAAAGATGATAATCGGTGCATCTTTCAGCATTGCCCTGGCAATGGAAATGCGCTGTTTTTCTCCGCCGGAAAGACTTGTTCCACCTTCTCCGATCATGCTCTGATAGCCATCGGGCAAGGCAGAAATAAAGTCATGGCACTGAGCCTTTTTTGCCGCCGCAATCACATCATCGCGGGTGGCATTTGGGCATCCGAATTTAATGTTGTTTTCAATCGTATCGGCAAAAAGATAGACATCTTGGAAGACCATCGAAATATGATTCATGAGATTTTCGAGGGAGTAATCTTTTATGTTCTTTCCTCCAAGGCGAATCTCTCCTGAATTGACATCCCAAAAGCGAGAGATCAAATTGCAAAAAGTTGTTTTCCCTGAACCAGACGGCCCTACGATAGCCGTCATTGATCTTTCGGGGATATAGCAAGACACATTATTTAAGATTGGCTTTTCGCCATAGGCAAAGGAAACATTTTTAAATTCAATATCGTGTTGCTGAAGTGCATCATTGATATGACCTTCCGGCATATCTTGCATTTGATTGACGTAATCATAAGAATCCATCGCGTTGTCAATGGTTCTAAGCATGGCCATAGCACTACCAGAAGCCAATAAACTGTTAAAAATCACAAAACTGGCAACCAGCGTCATGATGGTATAATCCAAAGCAAGCTCTCCCGAAAAGTAGCATGAAAGTGCTGTGGCAATCATAACCGAAATCGTGATCGCAATGATGATTTTCAGCAGTACCGTGTAAGGTGTAACGGCCTTTTCAAGGCTCAACATCGATTTTTTTGTTTCTTCAAAACTTTGATCCAACTTGTTGTTATTTGGCCCGCCCAAGTTATAGGACTTGATGATCTGCATACCTTGCAAGGTTGCCAGTACTTCTTTCGTGAGATCGTTTTGTACAACAGAAACTCGATCCGAACTCTTTTTAGATCTTTGCTGCATTAAAGCGGCCGCCGCCAAGAAAATCAAAGACCCAGCGATAGCAATGAGTGCAATTTTCCAATGCAGCATAAAAAGGGACAGGATAAATACCACGGTAACAAGCAGACCGCCGAATACCATAATAAAAAGTGTGGGCACCCAAGTTTCGAGACTGTCCAACTTTGTCGTCGCAATGGCCGTTAAATTTCCTAAGCTAAAATCATTGAAAAAGCCCATTGGCACTTTTTTGATTTTTCCTCCCATAGCGATACGTTTATTTGCGGCTGTAAAATAGCCGGCATGCGTTTGCTTAAGCATGGAATTTTTCTTAGAAATAATGATGCCCAGTAAGGAAAGCAATAAGAATGCGCTGCACATACCAATCGTCTGCCACGTAATTTCCTGCTTTATAATCGCCGCAATGACCAAATAGATGGCCATAAATTGAAAAACGTTAAAAATCGCGCCCAAAAAACTCCAGATCACCGAGGAGCGAATCATTCCTTGCTCACGCTCTGCAAATTTCCATAACTTCTTAAATGTATTAATCATTTTCTTCACCTCGCATGGCCGCACTCCACAATTCTTGGTAAACCGGAGAATCTTTTAATAGTTTATCGTGTGTTCCGTGATTTTCAACATATCCATCATGGATAACAAATATTTGATCCACATCTGCAATGGTTTTCAGTCGATGGGCGATAATAATGAGCGTTTTGCCTTTTACCAATGTGGCGATGGCATCTTGCAAAATAGCTTCATTTTCTGGATCGATATAGGAAGTGGCTTCATCCAAAATGACAATCGGTGCATCTTTGAGCATGGCGCGTGCAATAGAGATGCGTTGGCGCTCACCGCCGGAGAGATGCCCGCCACCTTCTCCGGCAACCGTTTCATAGCCTTGTGAGAGCTTCATAATGAAATCGTGGCAGCCCGATTTTTTAGCGATTTCTATAATTTCCTCATCCGTTGCATTTTTTTTGCCGATGCGAATATTATCTTTGATGGAAATATCAAACAAATAATTGTCTTGAGATACATAAGAAATAGCATCCGAAAGCTGTTCTAAAGGCATATCCTTGAGAGCTATGCCACCAATTGTTATGGTGCCACTATCGGTATCCCAAAATCCGGCGAGGAGCTTTGCAACGGTCGATTTCCCTGAGCCAGAATACCCGACGAGTGCATTGACACTACCTTCATTGATGTACAGATTGACATCCTTGATAACCTGTTTGTTGTCATCGTAAGAGAAATTCACGTGATCGAAAGTGATGTCATAGCGTGAAATGTTTTGTGTACCGGTTGCGTGGGATAACTCTTTTGAGTTGAGAACTTTTTCAATCTCACCGGCAATGGTTTTGATGCGCCCCATATCGTCCTCATAAGACATCACCTGCATGATATTTGAGATTGTGCCAAACGATAAAATAATCAACATCAAAAGATGAGCGCCGCTTAGGCTACCTTGCATACAGAAGAAAAGGCCAAACGGAATGATGGTTAAAATACCCATCGGTGCAAGCGACATGCTCACCGCATAATCGTTGTTGTTCAAGCCCATCCACTTGCAGTAATAATCTGCTTTGGCATAAACATTATCGCTGTATTTTTTATAGGATGTATCGCCTTGATTAAAAGACTTAATGACTTCGATGCCGTTGATATATTCCACAATTGAGTTGTTCATGTCTTGACCAATTTTGACTGCTTTGGGAAACATTTTAGGCATGCGCTTCATCGGGCCGGCCATAAAAAACATGCCGATCACAAGAGGAACCAGTGCCAAGAGCGAAACGCGCCAATCGAGTACAAACATGTAAACAAGAAGTAAAACCGGGCCAACAATATTAGCGGTCATTTCAGGAATCAGGTGAGCCAGGGTTGTCTCCATGCTATCAACTTGATTCACGATGACATCTTTTAGCTTTCCTGTGCTTAAATTCAAAATGTTTCCTAACGGCATTTTGAAAAGTTTGTCCATGATATCTCGCCTGATTTCACACAAAGCACCATAGGTCGCCGTATGAGAAATCGTGGTGGAAATACCCATAAAAACTTCTTTTGCGCACAGCAGCGCGAGAATACTGAGGACTCCTTTAGTATAAAAAGCAAAATCTGTATTCCCTGCAATGAGGGCAATGATCATTTTGCTCAAGAGCACATAGGTAAAAAGTCCTGCCAGTACACCCAAAACGGCAAAAAGAACCGAGAAAAAGTAGCCGGTCTTATTTTTGGCGATGTACTTTTTCAATAAGTTCATATCAAAAAACCTCCTTAGTAAATGAATGAAATGCGAAAATTGATGGAAGATTTTAGAGTCCGGAAACTTCCGCTTACTGAGAAGTCGAACGAGTAAAATAACCTTCAAGCATGGATACCAAGTGCTGTCTGTTCTTTAGAAAATTTTCACGCGTATCTAAAATTTCACAGGATAACAAGCTTGCATTGATGAGATTCGTTACAAATTCATAGTCATCATCAGTAAGCAATCCGCAGTCGTACCCATTCATAAAATGCTTAAAGTAAGTAATCGAATCCCTCTTGAGTTTTTCATATAATGCGTTAAGCTGTTCATTTTTCTTAATCTCACCAAGAAACATGACATAGATAGGCGTAAAAGGATTATTCGCCAACATTTTATCGACGACAACTTCAGCCAAGATATGTGGTGTAAGCTTGTTCCCCATATGTTGAACCGTGTTTGTTACCGTCGCTTCACGCATCCTGCTTCCTCTGTCCATAATGTCGTAGAGGATTTCTGTCGTATTTTTGTAGTAGTAGTATAATCCGCCGGCTGATAAACCGGATTTTTCACGAACATCATCCATCGTCGTATTGTTAAAGCCCTTAGAAGAAAAGAGTGCCATAGCAGCCTTTTGAATGTCTTCTTTACGCATTTCCGGATCTAATCGTTCTCTGACCATCATTTTCCTCTCCTTGACCATCATTTTCCTCTCCTTACCGAGATTAATCTCGGTAAGGAGAAATTACCATAGACTAACTTATTTGTCAAGAATTTTATGCGGTAATGGCAATTCACCTAATGTTGCATAAAAAAAGAACCCTGCCAGACAGAACAAGATTCTTGTAACGCGTAATGCTTCTTAGTTTAATTTTAGGATGAACATCGCTGTGAGCTTTTTGATTTTCGTACCCCTTAGTATTAGGTTCGTACCCTAAGCGGCGATGCCGTTAAAATGTATCAAATATGGTGTTTTGTTCTCATATACAACTCCGTCATATGGTTCGATTAGCTCAGTCAATAGTCTTACACCGCTTGAAGGTGTATAAAATTCACCGTCTTCCTTTGTTCCTGATGCTGCATATATTTGTAAAAAATATTCGTAGACTCTTCCGATCAAATCTTCTTCATGGAATCTATCTCCATTTATTTTATTTATCTCATCGATTAGACTTTTAATTTTACTTGCCGGAGCTCCTAAATTAGCGTACAAATTTTGAGGCAAAGTTCCTTTGAGGGAAGGATTATCCTCCTCTATATCTTTCATTGCTGTATCTATTTTTATTGCTATATCATCTGCCGATGCATTTTTAACTATGTAACTCCATCTGGATGTTTCATTTAGATAATAACCATTGTCAGCATGATAAGTGGCCGGCATCTCTCTTAGCATGAATAAATCAGGATGTTCTTCTTCAATTTGTTTTCTTCTTGTTTCAAACTTATCTCCTGCAAACTTTAAGAAAACTAATCCTATTACAGCGTCTCTATTTTTTTCAGTACTTCCATATCCTCTTAATGATACTCTGCAATTCCATAGAACTGATTCTAAGGATAATTCCTCAGTTTTATCTTTATTTTTTGCCATTTCACATCTCCTTTAATTAATTATCCAGCACTGATATTCCAAAATCTCCAGTACATCACATTTAAACTACCTACAAATTTTGCCCGGTACTTCTATGCCTATACTCTCATCCCATCCTGCTTTGTCATGACATGTAGAGTTATATTTATGGCATTTTGTAGGCCCGGTTTATTCTTTCTTCATATTTTATTTTTTCCATAATTTATCATTGGAAAGACATCATCCATCTCAGGTAATGCATCTACTATGTACAGTCCTTCGACAGTATTATACCAAATTTTATAACTCTATCTTTGTAGGATGAAAGAAGGTTTTGAGTTCGGGAGATAAGCATTAAAAAACCGCCCGAAGGCGGCTTTCTTATTTGTCTTCCACATCCACAATGTGGGTTTGTTTGAAGCGAATCATTTTTTGGATTTCGCCGATGACCAAGGGGATCAGGGCACAGACGAGAACGATGGCCCAGTCGACCATGTTCAGGTCCGTCATGTGGAACAGATTTTCCAGGAAGGGAATGTAGAGGACCACGAGGACCAGCGCCAGGGAAAACAGCACGGCTTGGTTCAGGCGCTTGTTCGTGAAGAAGCCCATTTTAAAGAGGGTGTCGTCGATGCTTCTCGAGGAGAAGGAGCGGAACAGTTCGCTGAAGACCAAGGTGGAGAAGGCCATGGTCCATGAATAGACGAGGCCGTCGCCGTCCATGCCGTGAGTGGTGAGGGCGTAGCAGTACACGCCAAGGGTCGCCGCCGTAATGGCGAGGGACTGGATGATGATGGTGATGGTGATGTTTCTGTCCAAAATCGGTTCTTTGGGATCTCGCGGCGGTTCGTACATGGTTTCTTCTTCGCCTTTTTCCACCCCGAGGGCCAGTGCCGGGAAGGAGTCGGTGACTAAGTTGAGCCACAGAAGCTGAATGGGCAAGAAGGGTGTGGGCAGATTCATGATGATGGAGAGGAAGACCACGAGGACTTCGCCGATGTTGCAGCTTAAGAGAAAGGTGACGAATTTTTTAATATTGGCGTAGATAATTCGTCCTTCCTCTACGGCGTTGACGATGGTGGCGAAGTTGTCGTCGGTTAAGATGACATCTGCCGTATTTTTCGCCACGTCGGTGCCGGTAATGCCCATGGCGATGCCGATGTCGGCTTTTTTAATGGCCGGGGCGTCGTTGACGCCGTCGCCGGTCATTGCGGCGATTTCGCCGTTTTCTTTCAGGGCCGTTACGATTTGTACCTTGTTTTCAGGGGATACGCGGGCAAAGACGCGGGTGGTCTTGACGATTTCGCGAATTTCTTCCGGGGTCTTGTCGTTGAGCTCTTCCCCCATCATGGCCTTATCTCCTTCACGCAAAATGCCCAGCTCTTCGGCAATGGCTTTGGCGGTAAGGAGGTAGTCGCCGGTAATCATCACGGGAACGATGCCGGCGTTTCGGCATTCTTTAATGGCGGCCTTCACTTCCGGTCGCGCCGGATCGATCATGCCGGTGAGGCCCACGAAGACCATGTCTTTTTCGTTTTCTTCCGTGGAGGGATCCGCGGGCATGGCGTCGTAGTTTCTAAAGGCAAAGGCCAATACGCGCAGGGCTTCTTGGGCAAAGGCGTTGTTTTGCTCCAAGATCGCCTTTCGGTCGGCATCGGTGAGCTCCACGATCTCTCCGTCTTTAAACAGATACTTGCAGTTTTTCAAGACCACATCCGGCGCGCCCTTGGTAAAGGACGACACTTTGTTGTCGAAAAAGTTTTCGTGGAAGGTGGACATCATCTTCCGATCGGAATCGAAGGGAATTTCACCGATACGGGGAAATTCTTCTTCCAGGGCTTCTTCCTTCACGCCGAGCTTGCCCGCCAGGGTAATGAGGGCGCCTTCCGTGGGGTCGCCTAAAATGCTGTACGTTCCGTTTTCTTCGATTAAGTCCGCATCGTTGGTTAAGGTGGCGATGGAAGAGAGGGTTTTTAATCCCTTGACATCGTCCACAGAGAGCTTGGCACCCTCATAGGACAGTTCCCCTTCCGGCGCGTAGCCCGTGCCGGAAACGTCCATGACTTTTCCGTCCAAATAAACTTTCGTGACGGTCATTTCGTTTTGAGTCAGCGTGCCCGTCTTGTCCGAGCAAATGTAGGTGGTGGTCCCCAAGGTTTCCACAGCCAGAAGCCGCTTCACAATGGCGTGGCGCTTGGCCATATTGCCCATGCCCATGGAAAGGACGATGGTGACGATGGCGGGTAAGCCTTCGGGGATGGCGGCGACGGCCAAGGAAACCGAGGTCATAAACATGCGCAGGGTGTCGTGGCCGTAAAGTTTGCCCACGATAAAGACCACGGCACAGACGGCGACGACCAAAATCCCCAAGGTCTTGGAGAGGCCCGCCAGCTTCTTTTGCAGGGGCGTCTGTTCCTCTTCCATGGTGGAGAGGGTGGTGGCGATTTTACCGATCTCCGTGTCTTCTCCCGTGGCGGTGACGATGCCCTTGCCCCGTCCGTAGGTGACGATGGAGGCGGAGTAGGCGTAGTTTTCTCTATCGCCGATGCCCGCATCTTCTTCCAAGGTGACCGTGGCATCTTTTTCAACGGAGACGGACTCCCCGGTGAGGGAGGATTCGTCGATTTTTAAATTGGTGCTTTCAATCAGGCGCATGTCCGCCGGCACGATGTCGCCGGTTTCCAATACGACCAAATCTCCGGGCACGACGCGCACGGAGTCGATTTCCACGGGGCGCCCGCCGCGGATCACCTTCACCGTGGGAGAGCTCATTTTCTTTAAGGCGGCAATGGCTTCTTCCGCCTTGCCTTCCTGTACGATGCTCAACACGGCGTTCACGATGACGATGGCGAGAATAATGACGGAGTCCACCATTTCGCCCACGGCGCCGGAGATAATCGCGGCGATTAAAAGTATGATGATCATGGGATCGAGGAATTGTTCCGCCAGTTTTTTAGCGAAAGACTTGCCTTCCTCTTCCTGCAATTCATTGGTCCCGTATTTGTCCAGACGCTTTTCGGCATCTTCCGGGGCGAGCCCCTTCTTGTCGTCGGCCGACAGTTCGTCGAGAACCTCTCGGGCACTCATTTTGTACCAATCCATAAAAACCTCCTCTTATAAAAAAAGACTCCTGTCCCACGGACAAAAGTCTCACAGCCTGTGTAGGATCCTTGGCCGGGCATACGCCGGATTGACGACCAAGAATAATAGTTACTCCCCTTTGTTTCGAAGAGTAGTATACCAAATCGAAAGGGCTTCGGTCAATGAAAATCGTTGAAATAAAGTGGGCGCGAAGGCCGTTTCTCCTCTTTTCGCGGGCTCCGTTTTTTCGTGGCTTTTCCCTTCTCGACATAATATAATATACATAAGATAAAATATAACAGTTACACCGAAAGGATGATGACTCGTGAAAAAAACCCGCATGGCGTGGCTCTTTCTGCTCGCCGTAATGCTCGCCATTCCCACCGAAGGTTTTGGCCAAGTCCCGGTCCGACTCTTCATTCGGGGAAGCTATGTCGAAGGCGACGTGGCCCCGCGCATCGTGGAGAACCGCACCCTGGTCCCCCTGCGCCTGATCAGCGAAGCTTTGGGTTACGATGTGGCGTGGAACGACGCCGATCGAAGCATTCGCATCACGCAAGATGACCGCGCCCTGGATCTGAAAGTGGGGAGCGATGCGGCCACCGTTTCCCGGGCCGGCGCGACGCAGACCGTCACCCTGGATGTGCCGCCGCGCATCGTCGAAAATCGCACCCTCGTGCCCCTGCGCTTTATTTCCGAAAACTTCGGCGAAAAAGTTGACTGGGACGATGCCAATCGCACCGTCGTCATCGGCGAAGGCTACAGCCCGATGAAGAATCCCGGGGAAATGACCCTCCGCTTCAGAGACCGCAGCGTCACCGTCAAGACCAAATCCGTGAACGGCCAAACCATGATTCCCGCCGCCGATTTCGCCAAGGCCATGGGGTGGAACTACTCGAATAAACCTAACGACTACGAGGAACAAATCCCCGTGCTTCACGATCCCGTAAACGGCGTGGAAATTTGGAACTACGGCGAATACTTTACATGCGACGGCATCGACTTTAAGCCAATGGATGGAAAGGCCCGAGGTGCAGCTTCGAAGAAGATCGACGGCCGCGACTACCTCTCCCTTCGCCATCTGGCCGACGTCCTCCACGCCGACCTGAAAGAATCGGAAGGCGAAATCCTTTTAACGGACAAAAATGAAGCCACCTACAAACTCTTTTACAAACCCCTTTTAGACGGCGGCGAACGCTACGGCTACGAGGCGGCAAAAGTGAACTCCATTCAATTTAAAAACCACCACTACTATATTATGCCCCTGAACAAAACACCGGAAGAATACAACCGCCTGGGCATCTTCGACAAAGAAATGACGCCCATAGGCATGTGCAATTTCTACATGAATGTGGACAAAAACATCGTGGAAGCCGCCTCTCAAGGCTAGGGCGGAAGAATCACTTTTCGCAGCGATTTAACGGACGCGACAAAGGGAGAGAGAATCATCCGATTCCCTCTCCCTTTTTTGCATGTGAACTACCTTTATGCGTCCTTTAGAAAGAACCGTATCTTAATATTTAGTAATAGGCAGGAAAATCTTTTCGAATGATTCATGAACATGTTGGTTTGAATTGAAAAGATAAACCCCGGATTCTATCCGAGGTTTGTCAGTAGATTGGAAATGATCTTTTACAATACAATTGTTTGTTAATTCGCCTTGTCAGCTACTTAATTGCCTCCTACAATTTGAATTTTATCACTTACATGTGCTTCAATCTTCCACTCGATCGGTTTCTTCTCCGGCTTCTTTTCAGGTTTCTTGTCCTTCTCAGTCGTTACAGAGTCACCGTCGGGTTTAGAAGAGCCACCGTTATTGAATGGATTGCCGGTGTCGGTAGGACCATCGGTGTTAAAGGGATCTTTAGGTTTACTAAATCGATCGAAACTGGAAAATACAAAGCACGCAATGCCACAAGGCTTACCATCGACTATTGCCACCTTATATGCATAACCATAAACGACGGCACTGGGCGACCTCATATTTCTATCATGGCCCGGGGATTTTTTCCAGATTGTGAAGGCATCCCGAATCGGCTTGTCGGAAGCGTAGGTCCAGCCGATTAAATTTTCGCCGAGGTAATTTTCGCGAAGCAGATTCGCCGGGGATTTATGGTCGAAGGTGCCGTCTGTGGCCAGTTGTTGGATTTCTTCATCTGCACGCTTCTGAGCGATACGATCCAACTCCTGTGTCCGAGCCACTTCGCCAAGGCCTAAGCTTTTTCTGTAATTTGCATAAGCCACGGTGTAATAATGGGCAAGGCTGTCGTCGGTGGCGGAATCGACGGTCCGCGGTTGGGGTTTAACCGGCTTTTCTTGTGAGCCGCCTCGTCCATAGTCATTTCCTTTATTGCCTCTGTCGGAATTCCGCCCTTTGTTCCCTTCCGGCGTCTTCGAAGGGTCTTTTTGAATCAATACTTCGCGATTTACCCAATCGACCTTGTAGCCCAGGGCCTCGGATACGAAACGCAGGGGCACGTACGTGCGATTGCCGGCAAGCACCGTCGGCGTGTCCAATACGCCTCTTTGGGTTTTGTCGCCGTAGATCTCGTATTGATCCGATCCGATGGCAAAGTAGATCGTCTTTGAATCCGATTTAATGAGGACAGCCCCCTTTGGATGGTCGGCCTGTCTTTCGACAAATTCGACTTTGTTGCCCAGATTTTCCGCTACAAAGCGAATGGGCACCATGGTTCTGCTCGTCCGTTTGTTAATATAGGCTCTGCCCATTTCTTTCGGAATTTGTTGAACTTTGCCGTTGATTTTGATGGTAACCTTGCTTACTCCGGCATCCGGCGGCAAACTGCCGGTTCCATTTGCCGCAACGGTTGTGGGGATCAACAACGCCAAAAGCAGAAACGCAACGACAACTGTTTTAAATGTCCGTCTTCTCATTACGTACCTCCTTGGTGTAAAATTTTATGTATTTCTATGATTTAATTGTATCATTTACTTTCTTTTTAAACAATTAAAGGCTTTAGAAAAAGATTTTTTCCCGACAAATTCGTTCCCACTAAAAAAGACCCCGAATCAACGGGGCCTTTTCGCAACGAGAAAGGAGCGCTTCTCCTTCCCTGCAGTATTTAATTAGTCGATCTTTTCGATTTTTTCCTTGAAGCCCATGTAGGGACGGAGCACTTCCGGAATAAAGATGGATCCGTCTTCTTGGTAGTGGTTTTCCAAGAAGGCGATGAGCATTCTCGGCGGTGCGACCACGGTGTTGTTCAAGGTATGGGCCAGGTAGAGCTTGCCGTCTTCGCCGCGGATGCGGATGTTTAAGCGGCGGGCTTGGGCGTCGCCTAAATTGGAGCAGCTGCCCACTTCGAAGTATTTTTGTTGACGGGGCGACCAGGCTTCCACGTCGCAGCTCTTGACCTTGAGATCGGCCAAGTCGCCGGAGCAGCATTCCAGGGTACGCACGGGAATGTCCATGGTGCGGAAAAATTCCACGGTGTTTTGCCAGAGTTCGTTGTAGAAATCTTTGCTGTCTTCGGGCTTGCAGATGATGATCATTTCTTGCTTTTCGAATTGGTGAATCCGATAGACGCCCCGCTCTTCGATGCCGTGGGCGCCCACTTCTTTTCTGAAGCAGGGGGAATAGCTGGTGAGCTTATGAGGCAAGGTGGCTTCTTCCGTAATGGAGTCGATGTACTTGCCGATCATGGAGTGTTCGCTGGTGCCGATAAGGTACAAATCTTCCCCTTCGATTTTGTACATCATGTTTTCCATTTCAGCGAAGCTCATGACGCCGCTGACCACGTCGCCGCGAATCATAAAGGGCGGAATGTGGTAGATATAGCCTTTGTCGATCATAAAGTCCCGGGCGTAGGATAAAATGGCGGAGTGCAGGCGGGCGATGTCGCCGCGCAGATAGTAGAAGCCGCTGCCCGAGGTTTTTCTCGAGCTGTCCAAGTCGATTCCCGACACGGATTCCATAATGTCCACGTGGTAGGGCACTTCGTAATCGGGGACCACCGGTTCGCCGAAGCGTTCCAATTCCACATTTTCCGTGTCGTCTTTGCCGATGGGCACGGTGTCGTCGATGATTTGAGGAATGACCAGCATGATTTCCCGAATGCGCTCGGATTTTTTGCCTTCTTCCAGTTCCAATTCTTCGATGCGATCGTTAATGGCCTTGACTTCGGCCTTTACTTTTTCCGCTTCGTCTTTTTTTCCGTCTTTCATCAGGCCGCCGATGGATTTCGACAGGGCGTTGCGCTTGGCGCGCAGCTCATCGCCTTCGGTTTTGGCTGCCCGATTGGCTACATCCAGCTCGAGGACTTCGTCGACGAGGGGAAGTTTGTCTTCTTGGAATTTCTTTTTAATATTTTCTTTTACCAAGTCGGGGTTTTCACGAATCATACGAATGTCTAACATAATTACCTCCATTAAAAAAGCCGCCTCATCCCCTATGGGACGAGACGGACCCGCGTTGCCACCCAAATTAACCGTTTCCGGTTCACTTCATTGCCGGGCTCAAAGGCGGATTCAAAGATTGCTCCCGCCTGCTCACACCAACCGCAGGCTCTCTTTCGGGTTACATCTTCTACTGCTCCTTATCGTCGCCCTATATCGTTGATGGTAGTATATCACAGCTGTGGAAAAAAAGGTAGTTAACTAATTTTCCCATAAAAAAAGACGTCCTTGCGGAGAACGTCTTTTTTTAGATCCGATTTTTATTCGGGTTGTGCAGCGCCGGTGGGGCATACAGCTGCGCAGGAACCGCAGTCGATGCAAGCACTTTCGTCGATGGAGTAAACGCCACCTTCAGAGATGCAGTCAACGGGACATTCGGGTTTGCAAGCGCCACAAGCGATGCATGCGTCAGTAATTTTATGTGCCATAAGTAAACCTCCTAGATTCTGTCAGGTATGTGCAGCGTGCTAATACCTAAACACATTATGTTTTCTTTCTGAAGTCATTATATCATTATCACAGAGGATTTCAAGGCCTAATTGAAAAAAATACAATCTTTTCCGACGATTTTTCACATATCATAGTAAATCAGTTTGAATTTTGCAGTGTAAAGGGAAGAAAAAAGGATGCCGAAGCATCCTCTTTATCATTTACTATTAGTGGCTGTGGCTGTGATCGTGTTCATGATCACAACTTGCCGTCCCACATTGGGAGCAGCCGCAGCATCCGCCTTCTTCATGGGACTTGCGCATGGAGCGGACAGCGCCGAAGATAGCCAAGCAGACGACAGCCAGTACAATAATGGTTCCCATAGTATCTCCTTAATTTAATTGTTCGCGACCGATGGGTACGTCCTTGACTCGGGGTTTTCTCACAATGGCCCAAATAATTCCTGCCAAGAGGACGAAGGCCACGCCGGTCCATACAGTGAAGGATCCGCCGGTCAACAGTGATCCGATTTGGAAGACGATGAGGGCGATGGCATAAGCGAAGCCCGTTTGAAAAGTCAGGGCGAACAGGGTCCAGAATTTCGATTGCATTTCCTCGCGAATGGCGCCGGTGGCGGCGAAGCAAGGAACGTTTAATTGGTTAAAGAGCATAAATGCCAATGCGCCGAGGAAGGTAAATTGGGTGGCGACGTAGGCGTTTAAGCTGGCACCTTCGGCGACACCGTTGATGATGCCGTAGGTAGAGACCACGGCTTCTTTGGCTACGAGGCCGGTGATGCTGGCCACGGTGGCTTGCCATGTGCCGAAGCCCAAAGGAATGAAGATGGGGGCAATGATTTTGCCCAGTGCAGCGAGAATGCTGTCTTGGTTTTCCGCAAATTCTACGAATTCGCCGTGGACGGAAATGTTTTGCAAGAACCAAATGATGATACTTGCGACGAGAATGATGGTCCCGGCCTTTTTCACGAAGGCTTTGCAGCGGCTCCATACGCTCTTAAAGACATTTTCTGCCGAGGGAATGTGGTATTCCGGAAGTTCCATAACGAAGGGTGCCGGATCGCCTTGGAAGATCGAAGTCTTCTTGAGCATTAAGCCCGCAATAATAACGGCGATGATGCCGGAGAAGTAGGCGATGGGCAAGAAGTACCAGAAGCCGAAAGAGGCGACGAAGAGGCCGATAAGGTTCACTTTTGCCCCGCAAGGCATAAAGCTTGCCACGACGACGGTCATGCGGCGGTCGTTTTCGTTTTCGATGGTACGTGTGGCCATGACGCCGGGAACGGAGCAGCCGGTACCGATAAGAATCGGAATGAAGCTCTTGCCCGAGAGACCGAATTTTCTAAAGATTCTGTCTAAGATAAAGGCGATACGGGACATGTAGCCCACATCTTCCATAATGGCGAGGAAGAAGTACAGGGTGGCGATCAAAGGCAAAAAGCCCAAGACGGCGCTGACCCCGGCGACGATCCCGTCCATAACGAGGGATTCAAGCCACGGTGCCGTATCCATTGACGAGACGACATTGCTGATGGCGTCGGCGACATAGGTGCCCAGCAGGGTGTCGTTGACCCAGTCGGTAACGGGGCCGCCGACAAGTCTGGCACTGATGTAGTAGACGCCGGTCATAATGATGACGAAGATGGGCAGTGCCAGGATGCGGTTGGTGACCACAGCGTCGATTTTGTCGCTGGTGCTCATGCCCCGCTTGCCTTGCTTGTAATTGCCTTCGACGATGCCTGCAATGGCATTGTAGCGCATTTCCGTCATAATGCCTTCGCCGTCGTCTTCGTAATACTCTTCCAGCTCGGAAATCACTGCGGCGATCTGTTTTTCTTGATCGGCGCTCAGATTCAATTCGAGCTTTTGGTCCCCTTCGATAAGCTTCAAGGCATAGAAGCGCTTGGCGTCCAATGCGCCCACGGAGGGGGCGATGTCGTAAATAGACTTCGCCGCATCTTCCAAGTGCTCGTCGTAATAGACGTGGTTCTCCGCGGCGGTGCCGTGGACTTTTTTCGCCATTTCCATGAGCCCGTCGAGATTTTCTTTCTTCAATGCGGAAATTTCCACTACCGGCGCACCCAATGCCTTTTCCAGGCCGGAGCGGTCGATGACGTCGCCCTTGTTGCGAACTACGTCCATGCGGTTCACGGCGACGACCACGGGGATGCCTAAATCCAACAATTGGGTGGTTAAGTAGAGATTTCGCTCTAAATTCACCCCGTCGATAATATTAATGATAACTTCCGGTTTTTCGTTTAATAAATACTTCCGGCTGACCACTTCCTCCAGTGTGTAGGGGCTCAGGCTGTAAATACCGGGAAGGTCAGTAATGGTAATGCTTGTATCCTTTTTGTACTGCCCTTCTTTTTTTTCGACGGTAACGCCCGGCCAGTTCCCGACAAATTGGTGGGAGCCGGTCAAGGCATTAAATAGGGTCGTCTTCCCGCTGTTCGGGTTGCCCGCTAATGCAATTCTCACGCCTCTTCCCCCTTCGGTCCTTGAGTTTCTTCCACTTCAACAAGCTCCGCATCGGCCTTTCTAAGGCTCAATTCATAACCGCGCACGGTTAATTGAATGGGGTCCCCCAAGGGAGCAAATTTTCTTACGAACAACACGGTGTTTTTCGTAATGCCCATGTCCATAATGCGGCGCTTCAAGGGGCCCTGCCCGTTGATTTTCTTCACTACGTAGTACTTGTCTACCGACGCTTCATTTAAATTCATCCTACACCTCACATTGTCACTCGAATACATTCAGCCAAATCTTTGCCCAAGCCGACGCGCACGCCCTTGATGACGACGATCACCGAGCCCTGCACGTCCGACACGACGCGGCAATTGGCGCCTTCCACAAAGCCCATGTTCTGCAAATGGGTAATTTGGCTCTTGTCCAATTTTTGATCCCGCACCCTTAGCACCTTCAGATCCACGTTTTTCGGCGCAACGATTAAATTCATATGCATCTCCTTATAATAACGGTTATCAGTCAAGAACCAAAAGAAAAAGGCACTTGCCTTCCAATGAAAATTTATCTCATCAATGAATTATAACACCGGTTCCATTCCTTTTCAAGGGAATAAGAAAGATTCTCAATGGAAATTACCGCTAAAACGGCGGCACAAAAGCCCTTTCGCCGCAGAATCTGCTTTCCTCCCTTTTCTATACTGCTGTGTCCGCTATCGACTTCATCCCTCTTTTTTCACTTATCATTTTAAAACGAAAGAAGCCCGGCATCTGCCGGACTCCTAAATTTAATCATCTTTTCTTTCTATGGACCTTATACTTGCGAGCATTCCTTCGATGGCTTCATCGATGGCCCGGCTATATTGTCTGTCTTTTGCAAACTCGGCAAATACATAGTTTCCATTTCGATAATCCAATAGTCGGTCTTCGATATTCTCCGATGGCTCTGAAGTCTTTTTTATCGTAAACAACGTCGCCGGTGTCTCTGAATACTGGCCCATAAATTCCTTCCAAGAAACAATGTACTGTCCGTGGAGATCCACCATGTCAAATTCTTCTGGTACGATCGCTTTTAAACCCACTTTGCTCAGTTCGGTATAGGAGTCTTCCGACTCCTCTTCTCCCCTATTTCCGGCAATGATGACGACGCGGTTCTTGCCGTCCCATTCAACTTTTGCCCCGAAAGCCTCTTGCACAAAACGCGCAGGGACATAGATCCGGTTCTTTTCAGAGAAAGGTGCGACATCCATGGTTTTTGTTTCTTTTTGCACTCGATAGTTCTTGTCGCCAAGTGTCATGGCTACCTGAATCCCATCTTTTTTGATTAGGACAGATTGCTTGTCCGAATCCACACTTACGGAATAGGAAAGAGATTGCTCCAACAGCTCGAGAGGTAAAAAGGTTCGCCCCTTCCGAACCGGAGCCGTTTCTTCAACACCGTACTGACTCGCATTTTGATTAAGCCCGTTAATGTACACGGTAATTTCCTTCGGTCCCTGCGCATAAGATGAAAAAGGCGCGAGCATCAAACATAAGATCATAACTAAAGTGATTTTTCTTTTCTTTGCCATAAAATCTCCTCCTCTTTTATTCAAAGCTGCATTACAACAATGATCCGACGTCGCCCTTAACGCTGGCCCTTTACTATCTGAATTTTAGTATATAGTATATTCTATTTTTTCAAGGGCGTGTCATTCGCTTGTTTGCTATTTCAGTTATGGAAGTAAAGAACCTATTCTTATCAAATAAAAAACACGCGGATCTCCGCGCGCTTTTACGAAAATGTGAAGTACAGAAAGACGATGAGGCCCAGAAGGATTCGGTAGGTACCGAAGATTCTGAAATCCCGCTTTCTGATGTAGTCCATGAATTTTTGAATGACCACCACGGCCACGACGAAGCTCACCACGGCGCCCAGGGCGATTAAAAACCATTGGTAGGCGCTGAAGGCCAGGCCGTTTTTCACGATTTTTAATAAGGTGGCACCGAACATGGTGGGAATGGCGAGGAAGAATGAAAATTCCGCCGCTGCTCCGCGGCTCGCGCCGAGAAGCAGGGCCCCTAAGATGGTGGCGGCGCTTCGGCTCGTGCCGGGCACCATGGCCAAGCATTGAAAGAGGCCGATGGCAAAGGCCATGGCGTAGGGAATATTTTCCACTCTTCCCACTTTCGCCTTCACATGCTTCTCTTCGTTTCGATTTTCGATGACGAGAATGAGGATCCCGTAGATCAGCAAGGTGGCGGCCACCACTTGAGGCTTAAAGAGATGCTCGTCGATAAAGTCGTCGAACAAAAAGCCTAAAACCGCCGAAGGGATCACCCCGACGATGACCTTGAGCCACAGCACGAGGGTGTCTTTTTCCGCCACGACTTTTCCCTCTTCCCGCTGAAAGGGCCAGAGCTTTGAAAAGTACAGAACCACCACGGCCAAAATGGCGCCCAGCTGAATGCAGACGTCGAAGGCGTTTTGAAAGCTCTGCGGCTGAAGGCCGATAAATTCGTGGGCCAGAATCAAGTGGCCCGTGCTGGAGATGGGAAGAAATTCCGTCACTCCTTCCACGATCCCCAGTAAAATAACTTTTATTATATCCATAGTTCCTCCGATTATGCTTGCAGGTTCACAAATTTCGTGTATTCGCCTTTAAACAAGAGTTCCACCGTGCCCGTGGGGCCGTTTCGGTGCTTGGCGATAATCAGCTCGCCCAAGCCCTGTTTTTCCGTGTCGGGATTGTAGTATTCGTCCCGATACAGGAACATGACGATGTCCGCATCCTGCTCAATGGCCCCGGATTCCCGAAGGTCCGATAAGATGGGCCGGTGATCGGCGCGCATTTCCGGCGCACGGGAAAGTTGCGACAGGGCGATAACCGGCACATCCAGTTCCTTTGCGATCCCCTTGAGTTGACGGGAGATGGCGGAGATTTCCTGTTGTCTGCTTTCGGCGCGACCGCCCACTTCCATAAGCTGCAAATAGTCGATGACCACGAGATCCAATCCTTTTTCCGCCTTCAGTCGGCGGCATTTGGCCTTGACCTCGAGGGGCGTAATCCCCGCCGTGTCGTCGATGTAGATGGCCATTTCGTTCATATAGGTCATGGTCTCGATGACCTTGGACCATTCCTCCGTGGTTAAGTCCCCGGAAATAATTTTCATGAGATCCACGTGGCTCAGCGACGATAAGATCCGCTGGGACAATTGATTGCGGCTCATTTCCAAGGAGAACATGGCCACGGTGGCGTTGGCCTTTAAGGCGGCGTTGGTGGCGATGTTGACCATAAGGGCGGTCTTTCCCATGGAGGGACGGGCGGCGAGAAGGACCAAGTCCGCCTTCTGCATGCCGGAGGTCTTTCGGTCCAAGTCGATAAAGCCCGTGGTCAGTCCCGTGAGGCCGCCTTTGTTTTCCGAACGCTTCTGCATCACTTCGAAGGTGGTGACCATGACATTTTCCATGTTCATGAGGCCGCCGCGCTGATTATCCTGGGTAATGTCGAAAATGGATTTCTCCGCCTTTTCGATAATGGCCCCGACCTCGTCGTCGTCCCGGTAGCTGTCCTCTACGATTTCGCTCCCCGCGCGAATCAAGGCCCGCAGAGTGGATTTTTCTTTAATGATGTTGGCGTAGGCTTCCGTATTGCTCACGGCGCCGGCGCCTGAGGTGAGCCTGCCTAAATAAGTATAGCCGCCGACGGCCTCCAGCTGTCCGTTTTTTTTCAGAAAATCGGACAGGGTGATCATGTCGGCGGGCTCATTTTTGTTGTAGAGGCGCAAAATCCCTTCGAAGATGGCCTTGTGGCTATCGTAGTAAAAGTCCTCGGCGTGAATGATTTCCACTGCCGTGGTAATGGCGCTTTTGTCCAAAAGCATGGCGCCTAAAACCGACGCCTCGGCCTGTTCGTCGTAGGGCGGCATCCGCCCCTCTACCCTCTCGGCCATTATTCCGCGTCGATGACCACATCCACGTCGGCGGTAATGTCGCCGTGGAGTTTGACGGTGACTTTGTGTTTGCCCGTGGTCTTAATGTTTTCCGAGAGGACGATTTTTTTCTTATCGATCTTCACACCGAAAATCGCGTTCATGCGATCGGCGATGTCTTTTGCTGTAATGGCGCCGAAAAGTTTGCCGTTGGCGCCGCCCTTGGCCTTTAAGTCCACGACTTTCGATTCGAGCTCTTTCTTTTGGGCTTCGGCTTCTTCCACGCGGGCCGCTTCGTCGGCGGCTTCTTTCGCCTTCATTTCCTTCCAGTTTTTCATGTTTTCAGGCGTGGCTTCGATGGCGGCCTTGTTCGGCAAGAGGAAATTTCTCGCGTAACCGCTCTTCGCTTCTACCAAGTCCCCTTCTTTTCCTAATTTGTCCACGTTCTTTAATAAGATCACTTTCATTGTTCTTTCTCTCCTTTATCTTTTTCTAAATAATCGGCAATGGCGTCGGTTAATTGTTTTTCCACGGCGTCCATGTCGTCGCTCTTTACTTGGGCACCGGCCATGTTCAAGTGGCCGCCGCCTAATTGTTCCAAAATAAGCTGCACGCTGATGTCGCCGAAGCTTCGAGCGGAAATGTGGATCACTTCTTTCTTCTTGGTCAAGACGAAGGAAGCCTTGATGCCGTGAATGCCCAAGAGCTCGTCTGCCGCCTGGGCACTAACGAGTACGGAATTGGGCATGTCCTCTTCCAATCTTGAAATGGCGATGTTGTCGAAGATGATCCTGGCATTGTGCACCACTTCCGCCCTAGAGACGATGGTGTCGTAGTCGTCTTCGAAGAAGTAGCGTACCTGACTCATGTCGGCGCCGGCCCGCTTCAGGACCGATGCGGCCTCGAAGGTGCGCACGCCGGTTTTAAAGGTAAAGTTTTTCGTATCCACTACCACGCCGCTCATCAGGGCGTTGGCTTCGAAATTGGTAAGCTCCGTGTCGTCATACATATAGGTGAGCATTTCCGTAATAAGCTCGCAGGTGGACGAGGCGTAGGGCTCCACGTAGGAAAGCACGGGATCCGCCACAAACTCGCTGCCTCTGCGGTGATGGTCGATGACCACCACATTGGAGGTGCGCTCCAAAAGAGGCGGGTATTCCGTAAAAGAAGGCTTGTGATTGTCCACGAGGATCACCAAATCCCCTTGGCGAATGGCCTCCTCGGCATATTCCCCGGAAACAATTCGCTTGAAGAGCTCCGGCTCTTCCCGCTTCATGACCTTGATCAAAACCTCGATGGAAGGATTCACATCGTCCAAAACGATGTAGCCCTCTTTGTTTTGATTGAGCACGGCGCGCATGACGCCCACGGCGGCGCCGATGGCATCCATGTCCGCGTTCTTGTGCCCCATGACGAAGACCCGATTGGACTTGTCGATGAGTTGCCTGAGGGCGATGCCCAAGACACGGGCCTTCACCTTGTTTCGCTTTTCAACGGCTTTGGACTTGCCGCCGAAATAGGTGTAGGTTTCGTCATTTTTTAAGACCACTTGGTCTCCGCCCCGGCCCAAGGCCACGTCCAGGCAGGTGTCCGCCTCTTTGTAGGCTTCGATAAAGGACAGCCCCGGGCGGCTGACGCCGGCGGAAATGGTGACGCTCACCGTGTTTTCCACGTCGATCTCCCGAATCTTGTCCAGAATGTCGAACTTCTGCTCTACAATGGGCAGAATGTCCACCTTCCGCAGGACCACCAGGTACATGTCCTCTTGAAATTTGCGCACCAAGGCGTTTTGGGAGCGGAAGTATTCGTTAATGCGATGGTCGATTTCCGCGATTAACAGCGGTTTTTTCGATGTAGGCGCCCCGTCCACCACTTCATCGAAATTGTCCACTTCCACGACGAGCACCACGCCGCCTTCGTCTTCGTAGAGGCGTTCCATGTGCCGGTACTGACTGTGGTCCACGAAATAGAAAAGGGAAAGCACATCTTCCTTGCCGTTTTTCTGAAAATCCACCACGCTGTTGTAGGCCCGGTAAGGCTGCTCTTTGATCTCAACTTCCGTGCCGTTTTCAACGGCCTTTAAGCCTGTCTCCTCGTCGGCCAAATCCTCGATGTAGGCGGGCAGGGATTTTCCCTTTAAAATCTCCGCGTCGAAGAGCTCGCCGAAAAGGCTGTTGTGCCAGACGATGGTTCCCTCCCGATCCGTGACCACCAGAGGAAAGGGCATGGAGAAAATCGTGCGCTCCGTGATCTTTTCGAAATCCTTGTGCAAATTGTTGAATTGGTCGTTAACAATGCCATTGTATTTTTTCACGCTGCGGTAAGCATAGGATGCCGTAAGCACCCAGGCGATGACGCCGATGGTTCCCAAAACCGGATTATAGGGAAAGACCGCCACCGTGAGAAAAGCGATGACAATTAAATAGAAGTAAAAGTTTTTCAGTGTAAATGACTCGTTCATGGCCTACGCTCCCTCTATGCTCCGCACGTCGATGAATTGATCGATAAGCCCCAGAGCCGCAAGGCCCATTTGACCCACGGGCACCACCAAGACAAAGAACATGATGAGCCCACGTAAAAACGGCGAAGGCACGAAGCGGAGCAGGTAAAAGTTTACGATGCTCATGCCCTGGCAGGCCAAGAGGCTCACCACGACCACCAGCCCGTTTAAAATATAGGGCTCGATGCCCAAAGCCATGAAGTAATTCATGGCCAAGGCCGTCCCCAAAAGGCCCACGGAAATCAAGACCGGCACCCGAGGCAGGTGCATAAGAAAGAAGGGACCCGGACAGATCACCTTTTCGCCGCCGATGCGCATGTTGCGCCCGCTGATGCGATAGGACAAATACACGACGACCAGGCCCGAAAGCAGGAAGAACGCAGGCAAAAGATCCATGGCCCGATTCATGGTCGTCTTAAAGGTCATGGCCAGGCGCGCCTGTTCCGTTTCCGTAAGAGAGGCCCTTTGCAGAATCTCTCCCTGAACGGCGCTGAAGTTTTTCATGAGCTCGCCGGATTCGATGGCCTGATAGGTTCCCGTGCGGTACATGATAAATCCCAAGCTCACGAGAAAAAGCAAGGTTCCCAAAGCCATGGTCGTGTCCACGGAACGATCCGTGCGCATACAGTAATCTAAAATTAAAATCAAGGGGCCCATCACCGTTAAGATGGTGAGACCCAACAGGGGATCCGTCAACAGGCCGATTAAGGCGCAGGCGCCGACGAAGACCCCGGAAATGGGAAGCACGCCCTGAAAGCGCATCTCCGATAAAAACATGGCCGGTATAAAGGCAAATAAAATAGGCACAAAGAGCCCGCCCATGACCAGCAATACAGAATATAAAAGAAGCTTGAGCACGCGCAAGCCCTGAATTTTCCGATACAATCTATCACCTCATATCACGCTATTTTACCATATTTTCGCTGATTACGCCATTCACGGCCATTCTCCTCTTTCGAGCATAAAAATAGGCCTCAAGGCTCTCGAGCACTTGAAACCTATTTTTTTCGATTGGAGGTCTTCGAAGTCTATTTATTGTGATCCAAATTGTAGAGAACTTGTGCTACCTGGGCACGGGTAAATCCGGATTTCGGTCTAAACGAACCGTCTTCCATTCCTTTGACAATGCCCTTTTTCGCCATGGCACCAACAGCCTCCTTCGCCCAAGGAGCAATGGTTCCGCCATCAGTAAAGACCTTGCTTTCTTTTTCGGAAAGTTTTTTGTTCGTTACTTGTAAGAACTTATTCATCATGACGGCCATTTCTTCTCGCGTAATCGGCCGATTCGGATCAAATTTTCCATTGCCGACGCCTTGAACAATGCCCTTTTCTGCGGCCCAGTTGACGTAAGCGGCGTAATAGCCTCCATTGACATCCTTAAACACATTCTTCGTAAACTTGCTTTGGTCGATTGCGGCCATACGTCCCAGAACGGTAACGAAGTCCGCACGGGTAATGGACCTTTCGGGAGCAAAGCGATTGCCGCCTACGCCTTTAAAGTATCCTTTGCTGACGACATAGTTAATAGGCTCTTTTGCCCAGTGGTTGACAGTGTCGCTAAAGTTTGCTTCGGGAGCTTTCGGTGACTCCGTATTCTTTTGGCTCTTTCCGGGTTCCGTATGTTTTCCTTCAGGCTTCGACGGTGCCGGAGAGAAATGCCGCCTGCCTCCGGAATGACCCGGCTTCACATCAGGTTTTTTCGTATCCGGCTTCACATCAGGTTTCGGCGTATCCGGTTTTTCTTCAGGCTTCGGCGTTTTCTTTTGTACCAAAGCCCCTTTTGCCTGTTGCAGTTTCGTCAATGCCAGTTCCACATCCTCTTTGGTTGCGGTGCTCTTTTCAGAAACAGCCTTCGCATCTTTCAGTGCCGCTATGAAGTCACTCTTGCCCTTTTCTTCATATCGACTTAGATCCAAAGCATCGCATTCGGCGATTAATTGATTCAGTGCCTTCTTGTCCACTCGAGGCGCAGGTTGTGCCGAGGTTTTCCCTCCGCCATCGACGACAAGGTCTGCCGATGCCTTGCCCGGCATTCCCTTTGCCCCAACGGTCACTGTCAATCTAAAGGTCTTATTCACATCATTCATATCCACGGGAATATCAAATGCTGCAGGCTTCGTTTGAGTAACACCGTCGACGGTCACCTCTGTCGTCTTCGACGGCACGAGGGTTTCACCTTTATAGGCCATGTCGGTAACGTAGATTCCTTCGCTTGCATCTTGCAGTTCTACTCTGAAGAAAGCCTTATTATCTTTGACGATCAATTGGGCGGGATGTTTAAAGACCGTCCCCATCATGGCGTCGTCATCACTATTCGTCATCTTCCAAGAAAATTCTACATTGTAAATAGCCTCTTGATCGGCAGGCACTTCCACTTGTTCCCAGCGAGCGATTAACGTTTTGTTGCCATTAACAGGCATTGAAAAGTCGAATTTTTCATTGCCGTCGAACCAGCCTTTGAAAACATAGGTAACCTCACCTTCCTTGACTTTTGAAACATTTTCTTCAAAGCCGGCGGGGGCGTAAATCACCATGCCTTTATCGACGGTGACGGCAGCTGGTGAGGTTCCCTTGTCGCTCATGAAAGTCACCGTCACTTGTTCCTTCGGTGCTTGCTTTTCTACAAGCCCCTCTTTTGCCGCCTTCAAATCGTTTAAGGCATCGGCGACATCTTCCTTCGTTGCCGCATCGTCACTTACTACAGTTTTCGCTTCGTTTAATTTCTTCTCAAATTCCGTTTTACTGTCATCGGTATACTTGCTGAGATCCATCCCTTCACATTCGCGAATAAGATCTTTCAGCTCCGTCTTATCTGCTTTCTCCGGTGCTTCACCTTCTGCCACCATGCCCTTCATGGCGGCATCTAAAGCCTTGGTCAGATCGAGCGCCTTATACCCGGCTTTAATGCCTTTTTCTTTTGCTTCTCGAATCCACTTCTTCGCATCCTTGATTTTGACATCTAGATTATCTTTGCTTTCTTGCGTGTACTTGCCGTTCATCATGGCGGAAGCTTTTTCGACTTTGGCTTCTAAGGCCGAGGTGTCGTAGCGTAGATTATCGTCGATGGATTTAATAGCGTCGTAAGCCGCTTTAATTTCATCGTAGGTTTTCGCATCTTTTAATGCCTTTTCCCCTTGGGTAATAACAGTTTCGTATTTTTCCAAGGACTCTACCGTGTACTTACCTGTTTCACCTTTGAATTCGTTGAGATTGGCCTTTAATTGTGTTAAATGCACGCGGTAAATTTCATCGGCAAATTTGACGGCGCTACCCGCTTTATCCAAGTCGCTGTAAACGTCTTTGACCTCTTGAATGGTCGCGTCGCCGTTTTTGATCACTGCATTTGCCTTTTCAAGATTTGTCTTTAGGCCGTTAATTAAATCTTGATTGACGCCCTGTGCGGCCTTCGCCAACATCTCATAAAGTTTGACGGCATCGATTAATTGCCCCTTGTCCACTTTGTAGGTGTTTTCGTTAAAGCCGTCGGTCGCCGATTGCCAATCGATGGCGATGCGCGCTGCCGGAGAGTGTTCTTGAGGTCCGAGGGATGTCTTGTAAGATACCTTAACGGGAACAAATTGTTGATTTTCCGCCACTTCGATTTTTACACGAGTCGGTGACTCATACTTGTTGGAGCCCACTGTTACATCACGTTTTGCTAAGACTTGGGCTTTTTTCATTTCACCATTTACAGCATAGGAAAGATCCGTAATGGCACCGGTCACTTGATTGCCCTCACCTGCAGTCATGTCGACCCACTGCATTTCCAAATACCATTTGCCGTTCTCTTTGGTAAGCTTTCCTTGATTCCAAAGGGCACTGTTGGCCATGGATGGCTCATCTTTATTTTCTTTATACAACTGAATGTTGACGGTCTTCGTCGCTTCAATCTGCACGTTCGGATCCGCTCGATCGGGTGAAGCTTGGAATTCTTCCACGGCGGCTTGTAAGGCCTTTAAAGCAGCATCGACTTTTTCTTGGCTGTCTGCCTTCAAGCCTTTTTCCGCCGTTTGAATAGCAATGGCCAGCTTTTCATTGACTTCTTCTTCTTTCTTCGTTGCATCTAAAAGCTTTTTCGCCTTGTCGATTTCAGCTTGTAAGGCTTCGGTTTTAAAGACATCCTTCGATGCTTCGTAAGTTTTTACAGCGGCATTTAACTTTGCGACCGCTTCATCGATTTTATCTTGTTCCGTAAAGTCTTTTGCCTTTTCCGCTTCGGCGATAGCCGCACGCAACGTGTCCTTTGCCTCTTTCGACTTGTTCTTTTCCAGCGCCTTTTCAGCCTTTTCAATGGCCTCTTCTAAGGCCGCCTTACTTAAATCGCCGACTTCTTTCAGTTTTAATGCCTTGATCCCGGCATCCACACGGTAGACCCAGCTATCGTAAACCGATGTATCCAGATTGGTGCCGTTTTGCGTCGTGTCACTTGGATCTTTCTCATAAGTAGACTTCGGCGCCTTAATGTCGGCGAGGTAGGCTTTCGCCCCTTTCGAGTTGGAGTTACCCTTATAATCAATTTTCGGGCCGCCAGGATAAGGTTGATAGCTGATGTCCGGCTCTTTGTAGCCGTCGATTGTTTCTTTAAGCGCCTTGACGCCGGCATCTTGATATTTGCCCGATTGAATCTTTTCTTCCCCGTCTTTTATGAGCTTTTCCAAGGGTGCCGGATCTAAACGTAATCCGTCATAGAGAGAAGTAAGGGTTTGGGAATACGTGCGAATATCCTCGCGGGAAATAGCGGCCGTGGTTTTTCCTTTTATTTCTTTCCATTCTTTTTCCGCCTTTTCCACCGTCGATTGGATGAAATGGGTGTCCGCCTTATACTTTTCAAGATTTTGCGATTCGCCGTCCACTGCATTTATAAAGCTAACCCAAGGCAAAATCGAAAGGGAGAGATCCTCTAATTCTTTTATGCACGTTTTGATCTTTTCGGGATCTTTCGTATCCATTGTTTCTGCGCGGCCAAGTGCCTCTTTTATGGCGTCGTTAATTTTAACTTTCTTTGTAACAACTTTTTCTTCGGAGCCGCCGCGATCGACGTGGTCGAAGACGTCGATTTCTTCGGGAAGAATTTTAGAAACCATGCCGTGATTGGTTTTTAAATCACTGATGCGGTTTTGCAACGCCAGTTGCAATTCTTTTAATTCTTCTTTCGTCGTCTTCACTTTTCCGCCTTTTACGTGAAGGTAAATGGTGTCGCCGGTTTTTTGCGTTTGCTTGTCGCTATGGCCAATGACCACGTCGGTGTTAACTGCAATTTTCTCTTTGGAATCGATGTCATACTTTAAGACAAATGCCATGGGAACATCCGCTTTTTCAGCAGCTACTCCATCCACATCCGCCTTTTCGGATACTAAACCATATTCCACTTTCTTCGTAATATCCGCCGGTATATACGTTCCCTTCGGAGCGTAATTAATATTTTCAAGGTAAGACTTTACTTTCTTGCCGTCCATTTCAGGACTAGCGTAGAAAGTAAGGGTCTTTTGTACCGGATCATACGTCGCTTTTTCCGATACCAAGCTTTCCATATGGGTCTTGCCGGCGCCATTTTGGTTTTGATACTCGATTGTAACATCATAAGGTTCTGTAGACGGCTTGTCTTCCTCGCCGCCGATTAATTGTTGGTTGGCGGTATCTAAGTTGAATCTGATGGAATTTTTGTCTTGTACGCCCATCCTATTCCCATCATAGTATTTTACATTCGTATATATCTTGCCAAAGTCGGTACCCGGATCAATAAGCTCAACTTCTTCCACGACCGGCTGGCGATCAATTGTTTCCGATGTTTTAAGCACCTTGCCCGGTTTCACGGAAAAATTGCTAGCATAGTAATCGACGCCTGCTACAAAATTATCCCCATCTTTCTTAAAGGAGAAAATATATTTCTTTTCCGAGGGAATATACTTAACGGGACCTGCCAAACACTTCCCTACGGCATCATCTGAACAAGTTACGGGGATGGAGTACATCACTTTCCCTTGTTTTCCCGGCTCATCTTCCTTGATTTCAGGCGGTTGCACGCCGGGTTTCGCTTGCAGTTCATTGATCGCCCGCTCCAATGCCCTTATATGATCCTGTGTTTCATCTAAGCTCGGCGAATAGGTCGCATTATCTTTAATCCACTTTTTCGCTTGAATCTTTACGACATTAAACTTGGCAAAGGATTCTTCTTCATAATATTCCGCCTTGTACTTTTCCGCCTGATCTACAAGTTTTTGTAAGGCTTCCGTATTGTATTTCAGGATGTTATTTTGGCTGGCAGTTTGCACCTCACTGATCTTTGAAACCAATTCCGGCACATCCATATCGCCTGCTTCTTGTTCCGTTTTCTCGAGATAATTTCTAAAAGCTTCCAAGCTTTCCTTGGTATACTTTTTATCATTGTAAATGGTGCCCGAATCTAAATCGTCCATGGCTTCATAAATACGCTCATTTAAAATTTCAAGCAATGTAAATGTATTTTCGATTTCGTAAATCGGCTGAGCGATGTTTAAAGCTTCCGTCATCGACGGCGTCTCGGAATTGCGCAATTGGTTAAGCTTTTCAATGCTTTTCCGCACCGTTTTAATCCGTTCTTGATCCTTCGGCACATCGGCATCCAAATACTTACCGATTAAAATTTCACCGCGCTTAATCCAATATTTAATTCTCGTCTTCGTCTTTTTCTCGTAACGGCTGTAATTATCCGCTGATTTAGTCATGGTATTGTAGTCAATTTTAATACCGAAAGGTCCCGTTCGCTTTGTGGCACCTTGATTGTCCACATAACTCATGCTTTCGACGACGAGTTGCGAGCCGTCTAATTCAGCAGGAATGGGGATGGCGACTAAGTTCGTCTTCGTCGGATCTTGTGCGTCACCGGAGCCGAGGGAAACGCGAATTTCTTTTCCCGCTACGCTCTTCATTACCATACTATTGATTTTAGATACTTTGTTTTTATTGGCGACAAAAAGCACTTCCAGCTCATTGCCCCATTTGGTCACTTCCATTTCTTGGAAGAGATCCTTTACATCCGCTTTTTCCGTACCTAAATCTTTGTAGATATTCGTTTGCCCGTCGCTGTCCACTAATTGAACGTCGACAAGCTTGTAATTGCCTTGATAGTCGCCGTCCTCTTTTAGTTTCGTGTCGCTATTTAAAGCATAGATTTGTAGAATCGTATCCAGTTCGCTGAGTAAACGTTGTGCTTTCGCTTCATCTAGGCTATTTATACTTCCTTTGGCGCGAGCCACCAAATTATAAATTTCGTACCAAGGTGTTTCGATGATTTGATCCGGCGTTAAAATATAGGAATCCTTGCCGTAAAGCTTTCCCTTGCCTTCCACATCTTCGTAGTCGCCGAGATCGATGCCCGGCGTATAAGTAGAATTATGTTTCGGAGCCAAGTAATCGGTGCCCAACAAATGCTTTTGAATGGCGGGATTGGTTAAAATGGCATCCGCCTTTGATACAATCGCCTTCTTTGTTTCTTCTTTCGCCGGCGTAAAAGCGAAAATCGGTTGAGCTGAGCCCATGACCGTTAAAAAAGCCATGGCCAAGCTTAGTTTTTGTCTTCTCTTCATTCTGTCCTCCTGTTAATTATGAATGATACCGAGGTATCGAACAAACTCCGATTCTCTTTATTTGATATCAAATATCATTTATAGAATATTCGAAGGCTTTTTCTCGGTCAAGCTTTTTCTTTTAAAAATTTGCGTAATCCAGGGTTCTTTTTAATTCCATACTTCCCGTACAAACAGCTGATTTTCAACTTTTCATCCCGAAATAACTCCGGTTAACAATTGAAGGATGTTTTCTTTTTATCAAATGAAGATGCCTTGACGACTGAATTTTTTCAATAAAAAAACTCCCGCCGAAGCGGGAGCTGTGTGTATTTAAAATGTGATTAGTCTGCGCTGTAAGGCAGAAGTGCCACTTGTCTGGCGCGTTTAATGGCCGTGGTAATCTTCCGTTGGTGCTTGGCGCAGGCGCCGGTGACGCGACGGGGAAGGATCTTCCCGCGGTCGGAAATAAAGCGCTTTAATGTTTGCGTGTCTTTATAGTCGATTTGTTTTTCCTTATCTGCACAGTAAATGCAGACTTTTTTTCTGGAACGATATCTTCTTTGCATGTTCTCACCCCTTAACCTTGGTTAAAATGGGATATCATTGTTGTCGATCGGGTAATACCCTTCGTCGTCGGATTTCGGACCGAAGCCGGAAGGATTGCTCGCTTGAGCTTGATTGTTCGATTGATAAGCCATATTCGTCGGCGGCGCCATGTTTTGGCCACCTTGTGCATTGCCCGCTTCTTTCGCACTTTCGATGAAGTGGACGCGGTTGACGATGACGTCGGTGGTATAGACGCGTTCGCCGTTTTTTTCGTAGCTGCCCGTGGAAATTCGACCTTCCACGGCGATGCGATTGCCTTTGTGGAAGTAATTGCCTAAAAGTTCGGCAGTGGTTCCAAAGGCTTTAATGCCGATAAAATCGGCGGTGGGCCGGCCGGCCGCTTCAGCTTCCTGGCGCTTTTCGCGACTCATGCCGCGATCCACGGCGATGGTGGCAAAGGTGTTTGCCATGCCGTTTTGGCTATAGCGAAGCTCCGGATCTCTCGTCAGTCTCCCGTAAAGTACAACTAAATTCACGATATCACCAATCCCGTTTCTTATTCATCTACGCGGACGACCATGTGACGCATGACCGTATCGGAAATACTTGCAATACGGCTGAATTCTTTGATTACGCCGGGTTCTGCATCGAATTCGACGAGCACATAGAATGCTTCTTTGTAATCTTCGATTTCATAGGCCAGCTTGCGCGTGCCCCATTCGTCTTCCGATTTAATGACGCCACCTTCGGCAATGATGCCTTTTAAACGTTCGTATTGTTTTACACGTCTTTCAGATTCGGCGTCGGGATAGAACATAAGGATTACTTCATAATTGTTCAAGTCTGTCACCTCCTTGTGGACTGACGGCTCGATTGATCGAGCAAGGATAACTATCTGATCCATTATAAGTGAGATGAAAGCTCCGTGTCAAGGCTTTCTTCCACAATTCGACTTTCAACGCCTGCATCCGTAAGCTCGATGAGCCGCGCCCCCCGGGGCAAGTCGCCGTAGGCGTTGTAGCCGGTGATGCGGCCGTAGTAAAGGTTCATCCCCCGCCAATTGGCGGTGAAGTCGTTGTCGTGATCGTGGCCCACGAAAATGTGGCGGACGGTGCTTTCTTTTAATAAAGCGTCTACCAGGCCTGTGTTTTTCACCGGAGCACAGACGGTTTCGTCTTTGTTGCCCACGGCCAGGCCGGCTTTTTTCGCGTCGTCGAATTCCACCACGGGAATGTGCATAAACAAGAGGCCTTCTTTTCCTTCCCCGCCGTCCAGGGCGATAAGGTCTCGGATCTGCTCTTCGTAGACGTAGGCGTAGTTGTGGTCCTCGTCGTAGTCGCCGCTGTCTAAAAAGTACAGGCGGTAGTTTCCTGCGTCGAAATAGTAGAGCTCCCGCCCTTCCACGGAGGCGAGGCCCCGCTTTTCCACGTGGTGTTTCATGTGATACACCAGTTCCTTCAGCACCCGGCGATTATAGACGCTTTCGCTGTCGTGATTGCCCCAAGTAATGGCGATCGGGACGCGCAGGCTGTCGAAAAAGTCCAAAACGCCGGATAGAATCGTAAGACTTCCCGATTCCAGGGACCAGTGAATGTCGCCGGTGAGGACGAGGAGGTCCGGCTCCAGGGCCTTGACCATGTTCCGCACCAGGGCTTCCGTGCGCTTGTCTTCTCCTTTAAAGGGAAAGGAGCCGAAGTGAAGATCGGTGAGTTGAAGCAGTTTCATGGCCTACACCATCCCGATGATTTCCGATTTCGGCATATACACTGTCACCTTGTCGCCGACGCGCCGCATATTGGCGCTTCGGTTCAGCTGATCCAGCTTCAGCATCTTTTTCCCGTCCAATTCGATGTACAGGCGATAGATGGAGCCGCGCATGGAGGTGCGAATGACCTTGCCTTCGTAAACGTAGGCGTCGTCGATGGCTTCCAAGGAGAGCACTTCCGGGCGAATGGCCACGTAGCTGTAATCCGCGTGATCGTCGGCGCCCATGGCGGCCGCTTCTTCTTTCGTAAAGAGATTGTAGTCGCCGATAAAGCGGGTGGCGAATTCCGATTGGGGATGGCGGTAGATGTAGGTGGGCGAGCCTTCCTGCACGATGTGGCCCTGATTCATGACGAAAATGTAATCGCTCATGCTCATGGCCTCTTCCTGATCGTGGGTGACGAGGATCACCGTAATGCCAAGTTCCGCCTGAAGGGATTTAATGAGCCCCCGTAGCTGCACGCGGATCTGCGCGTCCAAGGCGCTTAAGGGCTCGTCCAAGAGAAGGACGTCAGGCTTGGTGACCAAACTCCGCGCCAGAGCCACCCGCTGTTGCTGCCCGCCGGAGAGATTGGTCGGATAGGCTTCTTCTTTTCCCGCGAGGCCCACCAGGTCGATCATCTTTTTCGCTTCCGTGTCTCGAGTCTTTTTGTCCACGCCTTTCATATCCAGGCCGAATTTTACATTGTCCAGCACGTTCATGTTGGGAAAGAGGGCGTAGTGTTGAAAGACCATGCCCAGGCCGCGGTCTTTCGGGGCCAGACCGTCGACGCGCCTGCCGTCGATAATGATTTCGCCTTCGTCGATGGTATTTAGTCCGGCAATGGCCCTGAGCAATGTGGATTTTCCGCAGCCGGAGGGGCCCAGGAGGGTGGCCAATTGGCCGCGGGCAATTTTTAGGTTCAATCCGTGAAGCACTTCCGTGTTACCGAAGGATTTTCTTAAATTGTTGATTTCGATAAAGCTCATATTACGCCTCGTATCCTTTCTGTTTTCTCGTAAGGCCTATGGCGCCAAAGGTAATGACGCTGATGACGATAAAGTAGAGAATGACAATGGCCGAGGCCATGTGCCCGTTGACGGAGAGGGATTTTCTTAAAAAGATTTGCACCGTTTCAAATTTCGATCCCACCACCAAGTTAATGATGACGAATTCGCCGAAGAGGGTGGAAAAACTGAAGAGACATGCGGAAAATACGCCGGGCATAATCGTCGGCAGGATGACTTTTCTGAAGGTCGTCCAGGGGCTCGCCCCGAGGATTTCCGCCGACTCCATCAGGGTCTGTGCGCCGATGGCCCTGAGGCTGTTTAGGGTGCCCTGGCGAATCATAGGATAGATGAAAAGAATGTAGGATCCCACCACCACGGTGAGCATGGGGATGCCCAAAGCGGCGTAGGTGTTCATTAAAGCGAATGCCAGAATGACACCGGGAAAGGCGTAGCATGCGATGACCATGCCCTCCGCCACCTTCTCGAGGCGCGGGTAGTAGACGTAAATGGCAAAGATGCTCGGCACGATGATCGCGGCGCCCAGGCTGACAGCGATAAGCGACAGAATGCAAGTGCGTCCCAAGGCGCGGAGGAAGGTTTTGTTCGTAAGAAGCTTCCCGAACCAGGCGAGGGTGGCGCCTCTGGGGAGCATGGTGGAAGACCAGTCCGTGGAGGTGGCGTAAAGCAATGTGGCCAGCAAGGGCACGAAGAGGTACAGAAGCATGAGGACGATGGCGGCGTTTTTAGCAAATTTTTTCATCCTTTACTCACTTTCTCGGCCCGCTTGGCCAGTTTGTCGCCCAGAATCATATTGACGAGAAGAATCATCGCCAGCAATACGGAGAGGGCCGCGCCGATTTCCGGCCGGGCGAAAATATCCCCGGTCACCGTGTTGGCGATGCGTATGGAGAGGAGGTTCACTCCGGTGCCCGTCAAGGCCTCGGCGGAAGCGTAGGCGCCCATGGCGTTGGCAAACATCATGGCGAAGACGCCGACGATGGAGGGCATGAGCACGGGCAGGCCGATGCGCCGCCAGTATTGAAAGCTGCTCGCCCCTAAAAGCTCCGCCGATTCCCTCCATCCCTTGTCCAGAGCGTCGTAAATGGGCAGAAGGAGGATAATGCCCATGGGCAGTTGAAAGTAGAGGTACACGATGCAAAGGCCCCAGGGAGAATAGAGATTGTAATTCGCCAACCAGTCGATGCCGGCGCGGCGGCCGAAGATAAGGAGCACGCCGGAGGAGCCCAGGAGAATAATGTAGGCGAAGGCCAGGGGAATGCCGGCGAAGTTTGAGGTCATGTTCGCGATGACCACAAAGGTTTCTCTGAGCTTTTTCGACCGGCTCACGATGGCGTAGGTAGTCACCGTGGTAAAGACAATGGCCACGACGCTTGAAAAGAGGGAAATCCCCACGGAATTTTTAATGGCCGCGGTGTACATGGACTCGGTGAGGATCTCTCGATAATTGGCCAAAGTCCATCCCCCGCCTCCCGTGGGCTTGAAGCTCATGAGGACCATATTCGCCGAGGGATAGATCAATACGGCTACGGCGATAAGAGCAAAGAGAATCATGGCCAGGTGAAAGGGCAGCCGTCGTTTCATAAATATCTCCTTTCGAAATAAAAAGGGGCCCGAAGGCCCGAAGTTGTGCTGTATCTACTTCATATAAGCCATGACGTTTTCTTGCCACAGCTGAGCCAGTTGCTTGGTGCTCTCTTCCCAGGCCTTGCTGTCTTTGACCTTGTAAATGTCCTTGTAGGCCGAGGGAGGTAGGAGTTTTTTCTTGGCTTCGTCGGAAATCTTGGCATTTTCGCGAATGGGCCGCGCGTAGCCCTTAGCCAGATTGTCCTGTCCTTCGTCGGAGAGGATAAATTCCCGAGCCAAAGCGGCAGCGTAGGGATTGGCGGCGTAGCGATTGATGATGGTGGTGTAGCCGGTCATAACCGTCACCGGCGGCACGGTAATCACGAAGCGATCCCGATCCACGGCATCGGCGTAGTTCAAGGCGTTAAAGTCCCACAACATGCCCACTTGCACTTCCCCGGTTTCCAAATTGGCCAAGGACGCGTCGGTGGTCTTCAGGCGGCCTTGTTCGGCGAGTTTCTTGAAAAAATCCAATCCGGGCTTGAGGTTTTTTTCGTCCCCGCCATAGGTGACTGCGGCATTTAAGAGGGCGAATTGACTTTGATTGGCCGTTTCCATATCGCCGATGGTCAAGACAAAATTGCCGTTTAAAATATCGTCGAAGGTCTTCGGCGCTTCGACCCCTTCAGGCAGATTTTGTTTGTCCGTAATGAAACACATTTGTCCCGTGTAGGCCAAGAGCCAGTCGCCGTCGTCGTCCTTCGCCCACTCGGGAATGTCGTCCCAGTAAGAGGTCTTGTACTTTAAGGACAGGCCTTGTTCTTCGGCCACGGGACCGAAAGCGATGCCCACATCCCCGATGTCCGCCGAAGCATTGGTTTTTTCCGCGGCAAACTTCGCAAGCTCTTCCGCCGAGGACATGTCCGTATCCGTGTGGCTGATGCTGTAGGTCTTTTCAATATCTTCCCAGGTTTCTTTCCAGTTGGCCCAGGCATCGGGCATGCCCACAGAGTGGACTTGGCTCTCTTCCTTCGCCTTCTTTTCCAACTCTTCCACTGTAATCTTGCTTAAATCCAAAGCGTCCGTGGCCGTGGATTCATTTGCGCAGCCCACGAGCAGCAGCATGCCCAAAGCCACAACCAACCATTTCATTCGTCGAATCATTGCATCCTCCTTGTGCATTTGTAAATTTTTCATCCCTCACAGCATAAACCATGTAAATTATAGGAAAAGCAAATCCTTATTAAATCCTCGTTAGCCCTTGTAAAGTTTCCGTTTTCTCCCATAAAAAAACCGACTTTCCCTTTCCTTCCCGGAAATCGGCCTTTCACCTTGACTTTCCTCGAAGGCGGCCCCCATAATAGACATAGTATTAGGTGATTTTCGACGGGCTTCGTCCGAAGATTGTGAACCGACGCACGGAGAAAGGAGTTGTCATGCTCAAGGGTATCCTTTTAATTTTCTTATGCACGTTTATGTGGGCACTCAACGGCAATGTGGGCGCGTACATATTTCAATACAAAGCCTTCACCCCCGACGTCCTCGTGGCCATTCGGCTGACGACCGTAGGCGTCATACTCTTTGTCCACGACCTGTACCGCAGCGGCCGTTACGCCTTTCGCGTGGTGCGCAAGCGGGAAAATATCCCCGCCTTTCTTCTCTACTCCATCGGCGGGATTTTATGCATGCAATACGGCTACTTCACCGCCATCTCCTATTCCAATGCGCCGACGACGACCTTAATTCAATACACGGGGATGTTTTTCGTCATCTTCGTCGTGGCCATCAAAGAGAGGACCTGGCCCAAGCCCATCGTCTATCCCATCCTGGCACTGTGCAGCCTCGGGCTCTTTCTCATGGTCACCGGCGGCGATCCCACGAGCCTCAAGGTGAGCAGCAAAGCGCTTTTCTGGGGACTGGTCTCCGCCGTGGGCTTTACGAATTTTAATGGCTCTATAATATCCATTGGGGAGTAAGCTCCTCAATGGATATTTTTGTGCAAAAAGATAGCACTTGTTTTCCCTATCGCCTAAAATTAAATCACCACAAAATAATAAAGGGGGTCAAACAAGTGCAAAACAATATTACCACATTACTTTTAGGAATCCAAGATGTTGAGGTCACCGGTGTTTCAAAAGAAAGACGGCTCATTACCATTGACTGCAAACCCGTTCATGATCGGGTTTGTCCTCACTGTGGCTCGACCCACGCCTGGGTCCACGATCACCGGGAGCAAGTCCTTCGGGACGCACCGATGCGGCGCAAGCACGTGTTTCTTCGCGTCAAGAAGACACGCTATGATTGCAAGGATTGCGGGGCGCGCTTTGAGGCACCTCTTTCCTTTGCCGCCAAGGGCAAGCAGATGACAAAGCGTTTAATTGCTTATGTGGTGGACGCCTTCCGGGATATCCGATCCGTGTCAGAGCTAGCTAAGGAGGTGGGGATCTCAACGACGAGCATTTTCCGCATCGTCGCTTGTCTGTTTGTGCCCCGTCAACGGCTGCCTCGCGTCTTTTGCATCGACGAGTTTAAGGGCGATAGCGGCGGAAGCAAGTACCAAACCACCTTGGCCGATGGGGAGGCCCATCGGATCATCGACATTCTTCCGACGCGCTACGGCAAGGATTTAGCCGCTTATTTCTCTTCCATTGATCGAGCGGAACGACGCGGCGTCGAGATCTTTGTCAGCGATATGTGCGGCACCTTTAAAGGCGTGAAAGAGGCTTTCTTTCCACAAAGTACCCATGTCATTGACCGCTACCATTTCATCCGCCAAGTCCATTGGGCCTTGGAAAATGTGCGGAAGCGGGAACAGAAACGGATGACGGCGACGGAAAGAAAATGGTTTAAACGAAGCCGCAGCCTCCTAAAAAAGCCGGCGAAAGACCTGACCGAAGCGGAGAAAAGCCTTGTCGCCACCATGCTTGAAAAGAGTGATGCCATTCGAACCGCCTACGTCCTAAAAGAAGGCTTTTACACCTACGTCCTTTCTCAGAAAGACAAAGAAACAGCGAGTGTGGCTCTTTCAAAGTGGATGGAAGAGGCAAAGAAAGGCGGGCTAAAGGAGTGGCGCTACTGCTTGCGCGCCTACAAAAACTGGTTCGATGAGATTACCAACAGCTTTGATTACCCGTGGAGTAACGGCTACGTGGAAGGAACGCACAACAAGATCAAGACGGTGAAGCGCGTGGCCTTTGGGATGCAAAACTTTCATCATTTCCGAACAAAACTGCTTTTTGTCTGTTCGAAAGATCGGTGATGAATGGCATTTGGGAAAACAAAAAGGAGCCTAGTTTTCACTAGACTCCCCAATGGTTGACATAGAACCATTTTAATCTGGCGCCCACCGGCCTATCCAAAACCTATCGCTCCATGGAAATCATGGGGCCCTCCATGCTCTTGGGCGGCCTGCTCCTCATCCTTCTGACTCGACCGGATTTCACCGCGCCCACTTGGGATGCGACCTCCATCCTTTGCGTGCTCTACACCATTATCGGCGGCACCATGATCCCCTTCTGGGCATTTCTGGAAGGGGCCCGCTACACCGGCGCGCAGAAATCCAGCATCTTCTCCCTGTCCGAGGCCGTGTTTTCCACCATCGTCGCCATGGTGCTCTACCATCTGAAATTTCAAGCCACCGACCTCGTCGGTATGCTCATGATTTTCGGCTCCGTGCTTCTGCTCTCTGTCGGAAAATCCCCTCTACCTTAGATAATTGTCTAAATCTCTATAAAAGTCTATTTTTTGGTACTTCTCCATTTACGACGATTTGCTAACCCTCTATAAGTGCCCATAGATTTCTACCAAATTGTCGTAAATTTGTCGTAAGCTGTCGTAAATTCTAAAATATAAATTTTATCGCTTTTTCAAATTCCCCCATCTGTTCTATCTTAAAATCTTCTGTTGCATCTACATATATATCCATTGTTATACTAATATCAGAATGACCTAGAATAGACTGCATTGCTTTTGTATTTATATTTTGTTCATTAAGCCTTGTAGTAAAGGTGTGTCTGAAAATGTGATTGCTTAATGTGGAACTAATAGAATATCATTAGAGTTCGATTTATTTTTATCCATTATACTTAAATTGCAATCTCTAACAATTCTTCTTAAAGCTTTATTAAGTGTTCCATTATTGTAAACCTTTCCGAATCTATTTAAAAATACAAAGTCTTTAAATCCATCGATTGAATCACAACATTCGATTCCAAAAGTCTTTTGTAACACTCTTTCCATAAGAAAAGCATCTTTTACTTTTTGAACCATAGGAATACTTCGCTTACCTGATGCTGTCTTCGGTGTATTAATAGCATATCTATTGTTTAATCCTTTACCTTTACTATAATATACCAAAGTCCTATTTACACTTATAAGACCATTATCAAAATCTAGATCGTCCCATTGCAATCCTGTAACTTCTCCAACTCTCATACCTGTCCAAAGCATAACAATGAATATTGGATACCATTTTTTATATTCATCACTATTAGATAAATATTCTTCAAATAGTACCTGTTCTTCTATTGTCATGGCTTTTTTCTTCGGAGATTCATTTCGATAAGCTACTTTCAGTTCCTTTAAAGCATTGTCAGACGGATTAAACCTTATATATTCGTCATCCACTGCTAATTCTAAAACCTGATGTAAGACAGTATGAACACAATCTATGGTAGAAACCATCAATCCCTGATCTTCCTTTAATCTGTTATAAAAACTTCTAACATCAGATCTTTTAATATCAGATAGTTTAATGCGACCAAAAGTCGGTTCTACAAATTGTTGATACATATAGATGTAATTTTTAAAGGTATTATCCTTTAAACCTCTTTTTACCTTTGTCCATAGCTTAAAAGTATCATTTACAGACAAGCTACTTCCTTCGTTGTTGATTCCATCTATAGTATTGCGTAAAATATCTAATTCTTTTTCTCTTAATTCTTTTAGAGTTTTCGCATAGATAGATTTTCTACGACCTATTTTGTCTTGCCACTTAAATTCATAAGTGCCATTTGACCTTTGATATTCACCGTCTTTTAAAACAACCCCTTTACTATCTTTGCGTCTTTTTACCATAAAAATTCTCCTTTTTTGATAAAAGACACGCTATAATTATTATACCGCATTAAGCGTGTTTTATATATAGTTTTAGATTAAATAGAGAACTGTCTATTTAAATATTCTTCCATTAACTTTTTCTTAATAAGACGCTTACTACCATTAAATAATACAAAATCGCAATCATCTTCATCCGTTAATTGTCTAACTTTATCTTGACCAATATTAAAATATTCAGATGCTTCTTTTAATGTTAGAAATGCTTTCTCAGAAACACGAACACCTTTTATATTTTCGTTAATCATAAATCCTCCAAATAATATATTTAAAATATTTATTTTAATATTTTTAAAGTTTTTTGACATTGACAAGTGCCTTGGATTAGCAACATAGGAATCTCACCTCCGCCTCTGTTCAGGATGAGCCGGCTTCAACCTTAGAAGTATCATTATCCTCATTTTCTTCTAAGCGGATAGGGTATCCATCCCTATATTCAAACTCTTACTTATCGCTCCCTTTCTTCTTCCCTTGCTTTTAGCTTAGCAGTACTTGTTTTGCCGAATTATTCAGCAGAAAGATCTTGGCGAATAGGTTATCACGCTCCAAAAATGATTAATGTCTTGTCTTGGTCTATTTAATTGTTATGGTTCAAGTATTGTTTAAATTTCTTTTAACATAGAAAGAGGACAAAACTCCCCTCACTTTATAAAGGAAAATTTGCCCTCTTTGGTAACCAGAAACTATATTTCTTCTATAAATTTCTTTAGTTTTTCTAAAATCTTATCTCGCCTTTTTATTAAAGCAGGATGTGATATATTTTGAGTCTTTGCTACTGCACGAAGTGTTTCATCATTGAAATATAATCTTTCGATTATTTCCCGTTCCTCCTCATTTAACTTTGACATAGCATTTCTTAGTGCTTCAATCATTATTTGTGTAGCTACAACTTTTTCAACATCAACATTTTTATCTTCTAGATTATTTTCAAAATTCCCATCGTGATTTAGAGATGAAAAAAAGAGCAAGTGGTTTTTCTTATCCACCTGCTCCAAATACTTTTCGTGTTCTTTTTCTCGCCAGTAGACTTTATATATCTGCTCGCTGACTTTAACCCTTTGTCCGTTGACATAAAGGTAATACTCTTTTGCCATAAAGTTTCCTCCATTTCTTTTTTGTCTATTTGTTATTCAGACAAAAAAGGAGGACTCCTGCATCTTGGCATAAGAAGTCCTCTGAAATGAAAGAAATCCGTTCTTTCTTTTACTATATTTAATTGTTTAGACGAGAATATATAAAGACAGACAACTACAAGAATTATAGAAAAAAGGAGTATTTTTATTCCATTTCAATTCTACAAGGTAACTTATACACTTGTTCATCTCCTTTTCCCTCCGTTCATTATAGATAAATATAAGCATCATAAGTACTCCATAAATAAGTGGATAAAGACCAATAACTATCATTGTTATTACTGCTGGAATAGATAACTGAAAGAATAAATCTATCGGTCTTTTGCTATTAATTGTTCTTTCATATTTAACTATTTCTCCTAATACGAATACATTTCAGTCAAATCAGATTTTTCAATCATATTTCTATATAACTGTGATTCATTATAAATTTCATCATGTGTACCATTTGACACAACTTTGCCCTCATCAAGCAAAATTATCTGGTTTACATTTTGAATAGATTTTAATCTATGTGAAATAATGACAACCGTTTTATTCTTTATAAGTTTATTTAATCCTTCTTGAATTTTTGCTTCATTTTCTACATCCAATGAAGCTGCAATTTCGTCAAGAAGAATAATTGGTGCATCTTTCAAAATGGCTCTTGCAATTGAAATTCTCTGTCTTTCACCTCCTGATAATTTTGCCCCATTTTCTCCCACAATTGTTTGTATGCCCTCAGGAAGCCTGTCTATAATTTCTTGACAACCGGCAATTCGAGCTACTTCTCTCACTTCATCGTCCGTTGCATTCGTATTTCCTATGCGTATATTTTCCATAATAGAAGTGTTAAACAGCACAACATCTTGAAATACGACTGAAATTTTTTTAAATAAGCACTCAGTATCTACTGTTTTAATATCATGACCCCCAATTAAAATCCGACCGCTATCATAATCGTAAAGTCTTGACATCAATTTTAATAATGTTGATTTTCCACAACCTGATGGTCCAATAAGTGCAGTAATTTGGTTCTGTTTTGCTGTAAAAGTAACATTATTGATAACTTTCTTATTTTTCCCTGAATATGAGAAATCCACATTTTGAAAACTAATATCATAATTATCAAAATCTACATTATTTCCAATTTGGGCTTTAGTATTTCTTAACTCTTTAATTCTATTAATTCTTGCATCAAGATAAAAAATTTCTCCAAGATACATATAAATACCTTCTAAACCTTCAGAGATTTTAGTTGCTGCAATAATATATCCAACTAAATATAACAAAGGCACCTCATTACTTATAAACATATGGAGTCCAACAACGCTTGTAATACCTATAGATAACTTTGTGATCCATCCAGCCAAGCTTACTGGGAAAGCTTGAACAATTTCTGCTCTCATTTGAATTTTTTCGGATTCGTCAAGCTTTTTAGAAATGTTTTCTATCGTATTTTCCTTTAATCCATAACTTTTTATTTCTTGACTCATTTCAATAGATGATTGAAATTCTTCTGAAATCTCTCTTAATTTTTCGTAATGATTTCCTCTCACCTTTATTTGGCTTTTTTTTGATAAATATAAAATACCTGCTGAAATAATCAGTGGAAGTAACACACAAATTCCAAGTTTAAAATCTCCTATTAACATCATCACGCCTATCACAATGAAAAAGTAAACATAGCCAATTGTATGACCTATTGCGTGAGCTAAAGCATGTTCAATTGCCGCAACATCTGCCATAACTGTCTGTGAAAGATCAGAGATATCATGTTTTGAAAAATAATCTAATGGCAATTTTTTTAGTATATCCGCTATTTCGATTCTTAAATTGGCAGATTCTTTATAAGTTTCGTTATATGTGGTTTTATAATTCATATTTGTTGCCACATAAACAAGTATTATGATTATCCCAATTCCTAAAACATAAGTTTCAAGTCCATGCCCTTTATTTTCTAAAATAGATTGCACAAAAAACATCATTAAAATCATTGGAAGCATATAAATAGCATAATATGCAAATGAAGACCATACGGATTTTTCCAGACCTTTTGCTCCGGCTTCAGTTAATTGAAATTTCTTTTGTAAATATTTTCTCATTACATTACCCTCCAATCATTTGCTTTTTCATACAAGTTTTGAAGTTCTCTATATCTTCCATTTAAATTCATTAGATTTGTATCATTACCTCGCTCAATAACTTTGCCATTTTCAATGAACAATATCTCATCAACATTTCTAATTGAAGATAATCTGTGAGCAATCATAATGGTTGTTTTCCCTTTCATTAAATTTGAAAAAGCTTGTTGAAGTTCATACTCGTTTTCGGGATCTGCGGCAGCTGAAGCTTCATCGAGTATAATAATCTTAGATTTTTTCAAAATAGCTCTTGCAATGGCAACCCTTTGTACTTCACCACCTGATAAATGCACTCCCTTTGAGCCTATAATGGTATTCTCCTTTTCAGGAAATTTTGCCAAAATACTTTCGCACTTTGCCAAATGCAGAGCATTCATAATTTCTTCTCTTGTCGCATTTTGGTCACCCATTTTTACATTTTCATAAATAGAGGCTTTAAATAATTTTGAGTTTTGAAATACAAATGAAATATTTTGAAGTAATGTTTCCTCGCTATATTCTCGTATATCATAACCACCAATTTTTATACTGCCACTATTTAAAGAATAAAAACCTGATATCAATTTCGCTATCGTTGACTTCCCTGACCCAGATGGTCCAACTAAAGCAAAAGTTTTTCCCTCATCTAACTTAAAGCTCAAATTTTCTATAATATATTTTTCATCATATTTAAAGAAAACCCTATCAAACTCAATATCATAATGTTTAAATTCTTTTCTTTCACCATGTTCTAATTTTTCATTCTTCATTCCATCTATCAAATTCTCTAAACGATCTATTACCTGTCCGGCATTAAAGTTATTTTGTGAAGCAAACATAACTTTCATAAATGATGAAAATATAACCCCAGAAAAACAAGTAAAGAAGATTACTTTTGCAAGAATCATCCCAGCTTGTTCTCCTTTTGTTATAAAATACATACTGCAAGGAATACATATCAAATAATAGGTATTAAATAACGTTTGAAATGACACATACGGCTTTCTGCAACTTAAGGAATATTCATAAGTGTTTTTTGAGTATTGGAGAATTGCATCCAATAAACTTTTATAGGAACGAACGGTTATCCCAAAAATCTTCAATACTTGCATTCCTCTAACATATTCAATTATCTCTGAACTCATTTTCTCCAGAGAATTAGAATATGCCATCATAAATTCTTCTCCACCATACATTGATTTGTATTGAAAAATACCTACTACAATTGTTATAGCCAACAAAATACCAAGTCTATAATCAACAGCAAAGGTCATAATAAACATTAAAATTGGCAACATTCCTGCAACAACATTATCAGGAATCAAATGTGCCACTGTAGAATGTGTTTCTCCAGCATTATCGTCAATAATCTTTCTTACTTTCCCTGACGGATTCGTATCAAAGAAAGCAAAAGAAGCATTGATTAGATTTTTTAACCCAGTTTTTCTGATATTTGTTTCTAATCTAAAACCAAGCATATGTGATACCATCAATGCCACAAAGTAAATAACTCCATACGATACCATATAGATTACAATCAATTTACTATCTTTTATAGCCGCACTATAATCTTTGGTAACTAATAATTCGCAAAACAAATCCCACAAATACCAGTAAGAAGCCATTAAACATATTGTGGAAATAGCAGCTAATAGCATTGAACCATATGCGAATGTTTTTCTTTCAGGAACATACTTAAATAATTTTTTGTATAATTTAAACATTTTTCTTCTCCAAATCTTATATTCTCAGCAAATCTTTCCATCCAGCATAGAAAAATTTTTTAACGTGTTGAATGTAAATATTAGCTTCATTTAAATTCATATTTTGGGAAAGAGGTACTAAAATTCCCTTTATATATGAACTGACTAATATATGAACAAGTTCATACAAAATAAATTCATCTACATCACTTTTATTGTTAGTTCTAATAAATTGTATGGTTGCATCTGTAATTATTTTAGAAATTTCATCAAAATAGAACTCATATTTTGTTCCACCTGATAAATTTAAAATCATTAAAAATTCTTCCTTGTATTCATATATCAATCCAATAAATCTATCTTCATTCTCCCAATTTTTAAAGACACAATTTATTTGCTCCTCTTTGGGTAATTTTTTGTAATCTCTATGTTCTTTATCAAGGAATTCTTTGAGTCTATTTGCGGGTTTTTCAACTAGGCTATTAAATAAATCTTCTTTAGTACTAAATCTCTTGTATAACGCTCCAGTAGTTATGCCTGCATTTTTACAAATTACATTTAAAGAAGTTTTTTCAAACCCATTTCGTTTAAATTCTTTTTTTGCATTTTCCAATAATCTAGGAGTAATGCTAATATCTTGGTTCGCCATAAAATTCCCCCTTGTACATTGATAATAGTACTATCAATTATGTTATTTTTTTTGCAAGAGGCATCTTAGTACCTCTTGCAAAAGCAAAATCAAAACAAACAATCAAAGTTGCTGATTTATTTTGTCCATTATTTTAAAAAAGAACCTAAAGCTTAATTCATCATTTCATCTACATGTAAACCTGATTCCAAAATTCTTGAAGTGTCTCCTGTATTGCCATATCATCTATATTTCCAATACATTTTACTTCCCCACATTCAAGAAATAGAATATAATCACAGCATCTTGAAACAAGCTCCGAATCATGCGTAATCACAAATTGCGTTCGTCTCGCCGCCTTCATACGCTTTATAGCATCTGCCACCTCAATCATATGCATATAATCAAGTCCACTAGTTGGTTCATCATATAGGAGAAATCTTTTATCAGATGCAAGCGCACTAGCCATTGCAACACGTTGTTTTTGCCCTCCGGACAAAGACATGGGATGAGAGTCTTTAAATTCTTCCAACCCTAACTCTTTCAGAATAATATTTGTTCTTTTCTCCTGTTCTTCATGAGACAATCCTAACCTCTCCATAGATAACCTGACTTCTTCAAATACACTTTCGGTAAAAAGCTGCTGATTTACATCCTGCATAACAATATAAGTACTTTCGATTCGATTTTTTCTTTTAAAACTTTCTCCATTTAGAAAGATATCCCCTTTCGACCTTTTTTCCAAACCACAGAAAGCATGTCCGAAAGTAGATTTACCTGCTCCATTGTTTCCAACAATGCCGATAATAGAGTTTTCCGGAAGGTTTATATAAGGAATAGAAAGAGCCGGTTTATTTTCTCCTTTGTAAGTATAACTAAAATCAACAAACTCTATTTTTCCAGCATTATCCGTTGCTCTATTCTCTTTTTGAAATTCAGGCTTACTTCTAAGCCCCATAATTTTTAATTGTTCTTTACTGATTTTCTTAAATTGTTCTATTGTATAATCATTTATAATTCGTCCATTTTTCATATATATCACACGATCAGCTAAATCCATAAGCCATTCCAAACGATGTTCAGCAATTATCACCGTTTTTCTATCCTGCTTCCATTTTTTAATAATCTTTCGCAGCTGTGCGATAGTATGCGTGTCTAAATTGGAAGTAGGCTCGTCCATAACGACTATTGGAGGATTAGGTGCTATAGCGGAAGCACAAGCAACCCTCTGTTTTTCCCCGCCAGATAGAGAAAAAAGACTTTTCCCTAGCAATGCAGTAATATCAAGAGCCTCAACAATATTTTCAAAACGTTCAAAAATAAGTTGTTTCTCCATTCCGAGATTTTCACATGTGAATACTACTTCTGTATCTGTTTTAACTGTATAAAACTGGGATTTTGGATTCTGAAATACTGATCCTACATAATACGCTAGCTGATACAGTTCACATTCAGCTACATTGTTTCCGCAAACAAAAACTTCACCTGACATTTCCCCTTCATAAAAATGCGGAACTAGACCATTTATCATTCTTGTAAGAGTTGTTTTTCCACAACCAGATTCACCACAAAGCAGGACAACTTGACCTTCCGGAATATTTAAGCTCACATCTCGCATACCATTATTTCTCTGCCCGTTCTTATATACAAAACTTGCATTTTCAAATTTAATCATAAAGCCCCCTTTTGCTTGAACATAAGAATAAAATAAAGGATATAAAAAATAATTAAACTGCCGAAAACAAGATAGTCTCTCCACGTAAACCCAATATTACTTACATTAGTTCTTTCATTAGGTGCTGCAAGTCCCCTTGTAAGTGCAGAAGCAGCCAAATCATTACCAATAGATACAATGCTTGTTAAAAATGGAACCATCCTAAACTCTAACATCATAAGAGGGTTGCGAAAAGAACCTATCCCTCGCAATTTCATAGCATCTCGCACATTTACATATTCTTCTCTAATGGTAGGAAAAAAACGAAATGTTACCGAAATAGGAATTGTAAGTTTTTTCGTAACATGCATTCTATCCATAGCTGCAATAAACTCGCCTACAGATGTTGTTGAAAAAATAAAATATGCCATCATATAACCAGGAATAATTTCTACCGAAAATGCAATTATTCCCGTAAACAAGAGGTTAAACCAAGTTGGTAAATGCGGTGCAAGAAGATCTGGAACAAATAGTGCAAAAAGATACAAAGCAAAAAAATAAACTACTGCTCGCACCTTCTTTAAAACAATCAAAAAAACAAACGGCAAAAGTGAAAGTATCGTGTGAAAAACTTTTAAGTATCCAACAGGAGAACCACTGAGCAAAGTAGTTGATACAAGCAAACACATCAATATCTTTGTTCGTGGATCAAGATATAGTTTATCCGCCGTTGCATTTTTCTGATATAGTTCAGAAATCATTACACCAACCCGCTTCTTTCAAAATGTTTCCTCAAAACCTTACGACCAATCATCCCGCCAAGAAAGCCGCCCACAAAGCAAGAAACAATCAAAAGAGGGAATAACCACCAGTTACTATGAAACCATCCATAAACAGAATACATAAATGTTTCTCCATAGCTAGCTGCCTTATTCTTTAACCATTCCTGACTCGCTGTGAGCCAATGTACATAATTTCCCGCAATACATATACTCGATACTGCATATGCAAGAACACACCCCATGCTCTTTTGGTATTTGGAAGCTTTCAAAATAAGTTCTCCAACAATTCCTGTTATGATTGCCCAAATCAATAGATCATATCCCATTCCTGTTAAAATCATGGCAATCCCAATTACTGCCTGTAAAATTATTAGCATTCCAAATTTCTTTATCTTTGTAAAATAAAGCATCATTGGAATACCTTCTACAAATGGGACAACAAAAGTGAGAAGTAAAAAGCCAATTGGAATCAACCCCAAAGTGCATGCGACTGCAATAATAATAACCACATAAATCGCTGAAAAAATCCCAGCATTGATTAAATCTTTACCATTTAATCTGTTTGGATTCAAACCTTTCTTATCTGTCATGTAATACATCCTCCTTAATTTTTTATATTTACGCTTGATACTCAAGAAACATCATTTAGTATTTTATCCAATACATATTATTAATTTATAAACTCATTTTACTTGATTTCCCTTGTGGTTCAGCATATAATATATACAAAAGGTTAGACCTAGCTAACTCATATATTTATTATAATATGCAAAGTTATCCTTTGCAATATCTCCAAATTTTGTTTGGACATTATACTAAAAATTTTGGACATTTTATAAAAAGGAGCGCCGCAAATGTATGCTGATAAATTTTATTCCGGTTTATTTTCTCAACTAAATCTAAATCCTGATAAATCTGGTATCAAACCCAGTGGTGGTTTTACCATGGTGCCAAAAGATAGTACTGGCGAAGGATATCTATGGACATACCCTGTAAATGCATTTTGTTCTATAAATATTTACCATCTTTGTTTTTATAATGAAATGCATTACAGATATTATCACCCTAAAATGTTGGTACTTTCCCAAAGTTCATTTTATGTTGCAAGAGCAATTAAAAAAAATTCTTGTAATCAAAAAAATCAACTTATTGGTTATTACCTTGATAATGGCGAGCATGAATATATAATTCCTGCTGGGATTTGGTTAGACAGTGTTGGAGTTTCAATTTTCCCTGAATATTATGAAGAATACCTTCCAAAAATATTTCATCAAGACTTTTCTTCACTTTCAGAAATAGTCCCTCGAATTGGTACAGACCTATTTATACCAAAAATCTCAACAATACTTGATGATATTGCCACATACACACCAACATCAGAAATCTCGGAACTATTCTATGAGGCTAAAATATTAGAAATAATCGAAGCATTTTTATCTTGGAAAAGCAATGCTGTTCACAATGTTATAGACAAAGAAGATTCAGAAGCACTTCATCGTCTTGGTCACTATTTAGAACAAAACTTTTCCAATCCAACGAACATTCAAATGTATGCACGCATGTGCAATATGAGCAAATCTAAACTGTCTGAACTATTTCACTCAATATATGGATATACAATTGTAGAATTTATTAAGAACTGCCGCATAGATAAAGCAAAAAGATTATTATTAGAAAATGATTTATCAATACAACAAATCGCTAGCGCTGTGGGGTATTCTCATCAAAGCAGTTTTACTTATATTTTCAAACAACATGTAGGATGCACGCCACGTGAATATAGAAAAGATAATTCTAATTTTCACAGCATTAGTTCTACAATTTCAACTTCTAAAAACCATTTATGATATTAACAGTTCTGTAACCTCAATCATTATCTGTATTTTGGCAATCTTTATATAGAATAGCCCACGATTATTTGTTATAATATAGTTACAAATTCAAAACTTGCTTAACGCTTGATATCTAATTTATTCTTATGTAGCTTATGTAGCAAGCACAGTAAGTGTACGGACACTTACGAAAAAATTAATGGAGCATACCTTTACGGAATGCTCCATTTTTTTAATTTTTACCTTGTTAGGGAGAACCCTAAGACCCCGAAATATATTTTATAAAGGAGAATAAGATGGCAAATAGATTTAGAAATGAAAGAATAGAAATAAAATTAACTAGAGAAGAAAAAGAAGTTTTTGAAAAGAAAATGAAACTTGCTAATTGCAAAACTATGTCCCACTTTCTTAGAAAATGCGTATTAGAAAAAGAAATTTATGTTGTAGATTTAGAACCATTTAGAAACTTACAATGGCTACTTTCAAATGCAACAAATAATATAAACCAGATCGCCAAGGCTACTAATACAACTGGTGTTATTTACAAAAATGAAATTGAAGCAATGAATAAAGAAATAGAAAAATTATCAAGAGAAATATGGCAGATTCATTCCCTACTTCTTAATAAATCAAAAGAAAGTTCTGGTGATTAATATGGCAATTACAAAAATAAATCCTATAAAATCAACTCTAAATTTAGCAATAGATTACATTACTAAGAGCGAAAAAACTGATGAAAAAGTCTTAGTATCTTCATTCAAATGTCATCCATCTACTGCCCATATTCAATTTTTGAAAACTCGAGAAGATAATGATACTAAAGGAACAGTCTTAGCTAGACATTTAATTCAATCTTTTCTACCAGGAGAGGTTGATCCTATAAAAGCTCACGAAATTGGAATGGAATTATGTAAGAAAATTTTAAAAGAAGATTATGAATTTGTTCTTGCAACTCATATAGATAGAGGACATATCCATAACCATATAATTTTTAATAATGTTAATTACAAGACTGGTAAATGCTACCAATCTAACAAAAAATCTTACCACAAAATCAGGTATCAAAGTGATGAATTATGTAAAGAAAATAAGCTTTCAGTCATTGATAAATACTATGAAGCTTACAAGAGAAAATATAAAACTGCTGGTAAGTCTTGGTACGAATATGATCAAAACAAGAAAGGAAATTCTTGGAAGTCTAAACTTCAATTTGATATAGATAGAATGATCAATAAGTCTAACTCGTGGGAAGAATTTTTAGATAATATGAAATCTATTGATTATGAAATTAAGTTTGGTAAACACATTGCTTTTCGTCATAAAGATAAGCAAAGATTTACAAGAGCTAAGACTATCGGAGAAGATTATACTGAGGAAAAAATCAAAGAACGAATAGATTTAGCAATTAAAAATAAAGCTAATCCTATTAAAAAGCGTGTAGGAAATGTTATTGATATATCCACTAATGAAAAAGCTCAATCCTCAAAAGGTTATGAAGTTTGGGCAAGAAAACATAATATCAAAACAATGGCTGACTCGATAATTAAGCTTAGAGAACAAGGAATTAAATCTATTACTAAACTCGATGATCTAATCAAAAAATCTGCTGATGATAGACAAGACTTGTTAGATAAAATAAAGAAAATCGAAAGTGAAATGAAAAGTTTATCCCAAGATATGGAAAATATAAATACTATAAATAAGTATCGTGAAATCTATAAATACCACAAGAAAAATCCTGAAGATAATCAGTTTGCAGAAGAATATTATAGTGAACTTTCTGTTTATAAAATAGCCGCTAAAGAAATTTTAGAAAACTATAAAAAGCTTCCAAGCACAAAAGAAATACTATCAAATCTCGATAAATTGCAAGAAAAAAAGAACACCCTTATGCAAGAGTATTCTTTGAATAAAGAACAATTTTCTGACCTTGTTCAGTATAGGAAAAACTATGAAAATTATTATGGAAAGGAAGTGGAGAGATAAAAAGCTATAAGCGGATAAACTTATAGCTTTTTTAAAATTATTTACAAATTTTTATTCTAAACTTATTATCTTACTTAAAGAGATCCTACTAGATGACTAGCAAACATTGCTATAGGAAGTAATAAGATAAAAAGGACATTTAATGCCATAAAAAACCTATCTTTTTCCCTTACCCCAAGTATTAAACCTACTAGTCCAATAATTGGACAGACAAGCATGTGAGAATAAGCAATAAATACGCATCTCATAATTTATTATATCATTTTTTATAAAAGAAACCTGCTAACAAAAGTCAAGTATAACCTGATATAAATTTCAGGTTATTTGATTATTTGAGTTATTAAATTAGCGTATAGCAAACAAGCCGAGTGTAATCAATCGGCTTGCTTTTTAGTGTTATTTTAAATCTTATGCTACTTTTAATTCTTTTTTCTCTGCTTTTGATTCCATAACTCTTGCATAGTAGATTCTTAAGAATTTGTTTAAGCCTGCAAATTTGCAAACGTTTTGGCTTTCCCTTCTTTTTCTTTTTTTATCATATACTTATATATTTCATTTTCTGGATTTTTAGCACTCATCATACATTTCATTGCTTGGTAGCCTACTTTTCTTAGTATTGCGTTTCCTCTTTTACTTATTTTTCTTTGATCTGCTTTAAAGTTTCCTGATTCATATGGTGGTGCGTCTATTCCTATAAAGGATATTAGGCTTTTTTTGTTTTTAAATTTTGATAGGTCTCCAAATTCTGCTACTATTTGTACTGCTAATTTTTCTGATATGCCTGAGAATTTTTTTGCTTCTTTATATTCTTCTAAGGGCTCGGATATTTCTATCATTTGTGATAAAATTCTATTTAGAATCTGATTTATTTGTTTTATCAGGTTTATTCCTTCTCTGATATTCGTTTCTAGTTTTGAGTTATGAGAAGGTTGTGTTGAGATACTATCCTCTGCTATTTTGTAAATGGTTTTTGCTTTGTTTGCATTTGGATGGTATCTCTTTTCCTTTGCCCAAGTTTTATATTCTTCTACAAATTCTTCTTATGTTTTTTCTAATACTAGGTCTTTATGCCACCATTTTTCTAGAAAGTCCAATAGTTTGTCTTTTGAAAAGTCTCCTGAATTATGTGGTATTAGTTTTTTTATGCCTGGAAATGTTTGATGTATTGTTTGATCTATGTAGTTCATTTGGTCGATTCTTAGCTCCATGTAATGTTGGTAGCTTCTATTTAATTCTTTTAGGATTCTGTAGTTCACTTCATCTATTTTGTATTCTTCTAATTCTTTCCAATACATTAGTCCATATTCTGCTATTTGTTTTGCATCTATCTTGTCGTTTTTTGCTTTTCTAAAGTTTAATGCTCTACAGAATTGTTTCATTTTTAATGGATTTATTACTGTTACAAAGTAGTCTTTATCTTTTAATTCATAAAGTATTGGGAGATGATATTTTCCTGTTGCTTCCATTGTTATTTTTACTTCTTCTTTTATTTTTTCTAGTTTCTCTAAAAATTTTTCTACTTCTGTTTTTTTAGAGAAACATCAAAGGGTTTCCAGATTATTTTGCTTCCTTGTCCTAATGCACAAACTGTGATTTTTTCTTTTGATATGTCTATTCCTACAGATATCATGTTTTTTCCTCTTTCTTTTTATTTTGTAGTTTCTACCTGCACCATTACACTCTTTTTAGCTTGTGACACGGGCGTTTTGCCCAACCTGCTTAACCGAATATGAATAATGAAAAGGTAGTTGACAGTTTTTGTGGCGGATGTTTCAACCCTAAAACAGCCTCGTCATACTACTTCTTCATTATACAAAAATAGTGCAAGATAGGAATTACTTCCTTTCTTACACTATTTATGGTACTAAAAAACAGCCCACAAAAATCTGTTTAAATCCTCTAATTGAACAAGTTATGATACTAGAACTGTAAACATTACATAGGAAGTAATAAGAGTGTTGGTAATTTAACACTATAAATAACTTGTTTTTTTCTTTCCTCTATTATTCCATGCTATTCTCCTGTAAATATCCCCACATATAGAGCAGTAGACAATACTTGAAAGGGCGTATTTACTGGAATAGATTCTTCTTTTCCCTTTGCCACTTACCATATTAGCTCGTCTATCCATTTCTTCTTAGACTTGCATGAAGATTTCTTTTGGTATGATCGCTTCGTGGCTATTTTCTATATAATATTGAGGTTCTTGATCCTCAATTTATTCTTTAATTATAATTAAGATATTTATCTAAATAGAAAAATGGCTTTTAGGATTTCTTCTAAAACCCCAAAACCATTAATTTCAACACTTTTATAGCCTATTATCTTATTTTCCTTGACATCAATACCACCGTCTCCACATGCCCTGAAGTTCCAAAGTTCCGTAACTTTTTATGATTAATTATACTGAAAGCAATTTGATATAATTCTTGTTTATTCATTTTCTTCTCCAATATTATTTAGCTTAATAATACATTATTCTTTTTTCAAAACACTAAGTTATTCAGTTCACCATCAAGAACTTTTATAGTTTCATTTCTTTCCTTATCCTCTTGATTGTCATATAAAAGTTGTTCAATAAACTCCCATATATCTTCTAGTTTACGTCTAATATGATAGAATAACAAAGCATCCGTATTGATTAAAAAATCTTTGTGTAATTTCAGGTATATGTTCATAAATACATCATAATATGGCTTATCAACAAAAAACATGAGATCAGCTTTTACTGGAGCCAATTTCAAGCCTTCCCAGTCAATTAGAACTAACTGCTCATCCCGTTGCATCAAGTTCCAATTATGAATATCTGTATGGCATAGGGCCATTTTAGGATTACTTCGTCTTAGAATCTCCGACAGTCCTTCAACTCTGTCAATAGATTGTTCAAGGGGTTTTATGTGTGCCCCAAGCAAGCATTTTAAGTCCATGGGAAGACTGGCGCATTCTTTACGCAATACTTGTTTTAGCTGTTTCAGAAATGGCAAGCTAAAATCTTCCCTAATTAGTTGCACATATACCTACTATATCAATAAATTTTGAGTTATCATTGACTATATTAGTTGCTATTATCAGAATAGTCGTCGATAACTATATTTTCGTGCAAATATGCAAATAAGTAAAATGATAGTTATGTTATATCATAATAATTGAAAATAATAGAATGCATTTTTCAATGTAATAAGATTAAGCGTTCTCTTAAAGTTAGAGAACGCTTAATTATTTTTAATTTATTGAAATAATTTGTAACTATTGAAAACAGACAAAAATTGTTCATTGGATAATTTATCAAGATCAGTAACATTCGCATGCTTCAGCACCTGTCTTAATTGATTTTTAGTAAAAAGAACATGATATTCCCTGTTTACCCATTTATAAACGAAAAATCTATACTTTTTGTAGTCCTTCTTTAAAATAAATGGTTTATGCCTTTCAAGTACAATCAATACAGAATCTACATTAGGCTTAGGGTGAAAATATGCTCGTGGCACTTTTTTAAGAATTTTTATATCCATTTCCACCATTAACAGCAAACCTAAAGCTCGTTGGGTATTTTGCAACCTTTTAGCAAATCCCCTCTCTACAATAAGGTAGCTATATTTCGCTTGACTATCAAAAGCAATCTTTTTTACAATATCAGTACTAATATTGTAGGGAATATTACCAAATATTTTATAGTCTGTATTTTTAGGAAAGCTAAACTTCAAAATATCCTCATGAATAACTTTTATATTCTGAAAAGGTTCAACTGCTTTTTTCGTGGCATGACATAAACCTTCATCAATCTCTATAGCATTCACCCGTTGACTCATTTCCACAAGTTCCTTGGTAAAATGTCCTTTTCCTGACCCAATTTCTATTATTTTATCTTGTTTATTGATATTCGTATATTTTAATATTTTCTTTACATGCTTTTTAGATGTAATGAAATTTTGCGTATTTTTCGGGTTTTTCTGTTTCATTATACCCTCCTCCTTGCCGGTTATAATGAACTAATCTTAAGAGCTCATTATAACCAATTATTTTTGGTTTGGTTGATAATGAAATCTCTCAATAACAAATATAGAAAACATACCCATACCTTTACCTCCTTTAATTTTTTTCATTATAAATGAGATAAAGTAATATCTACTACTGCAATACATGTACACATATTTAACTCCTCCTTATGCAACTGATTATATCACTTTTAATTTCTCTATTCAATAAAGTTCTGTGCTAATCTACCTCACCCTATGGATTTTTAATCCCGAAACATCAAATGTCATCTGTCAAATGCCCTATTTAAAAGGGTCAAAAAACGGTATTTTTTAGCCTGTTTTTGACCCAATTTTCGTACTCAAACCACTACATGTTGTGGTTGACTCCTATTATTCCTTGTCCAAACCACAATACGTCATCAGAATTGCTGCTTCAACGTGGGACGAGTTGATAGAATTGATGTATTTATGATTTTTAGCGAAACTGTTGTATATGGGAACATATCGACTAATTTGTACGTTCGTGGGAACATAACGACTAGCTTTCTAATGGTCGCCAAAAGAATCGAAATATAATTCTAGTTTAGAATACTTCTATCCTTATCAAATATATGAAACTGTAATAATAAAATTTAATTGCTTTCATCGACTAATGTTAAAACCTACAACACAAGAATTTAAATCATTAGATTACACTATTTACTATTCAATCAATTTAAGCTCCTTCATTCATATCCCTTCTACTATACCCCAAGAAACCTATTACTATTAAAGCAATGCTAATTATAGTAACTGTAAGAAAAACTGATGCTTCAAAATCATCCATTGGCATTTGAGGCATCCAACTTTGTATAGCAGTATTTAAAAACCATTCCGGGAGGTCTATTAAGCCGCTAAAATAATTTAATAAAAAAGAGAATGTAAGATAAATATACACTATTTTACCTAGTTTCGGTGCCCATCCAAGAGCTAACGCTGCCAGACCTATAAAGAATAAAACAGTAGGGAAAAGGTTAAAGCCAGCAGCAAAAAAGTCAACTATATCCATCTCTCCGCTATTCCCCATCGCAGAGATAGCAGTACCTCCAAGACTACCTGCTGCTAATAAAACTCCTAATAATCCGCTTAATATCGATAACCCTATACTAGTCCAATATAATTGACTGCGGGTTACTTTTGTTGCATAAATCTGACTTAAGTGTAATCGTCTTTCTTCAGAAAAGAGTTTATTTACAATCGCAATTGGTAGAATGGAAACTAAACCAATCAAAACCATCATAACTGTGCCTGTGAATGATTCTTCAATAGAAAATCCTGTATGAGAAAACATTTGTTTCATCATTTCATTACTTTCTAGGAATGTCTGCATATCTCCATAAATCGAACCATAGGCAGCACCCATAACAACATATGCGATTAACCAACTAATAATGACACCTTTATTAATATTTATAAATAATCCTCGGACGGACAGCAAAGACTGCTTTGCACTTTCACGCCCTTCTCTTTGCGGTAAATATCCAGCCCCCATATCGCGGCCACCTTCAAGTGAAAAAGCTATGAACACCACTATTATACTGAAAATTAAAGCAAAAATAAGTGGAAACCAATTATTATCTGTAAAAGGAAAAGTTAAATATGTCCAGCCCAAAGGATTCATCATAGATAAGTCAACATTGGAGACATCTGTTCCAGCACGAACAATGTATAGTAAGCCTACAATTCCTAATGATGATCCTGTTGCAGCCGATGACGTGGGCATAATTTGTGCCATTATTAGAGCAATCCCAGCACCAATAATCCCTGCCATTCCAATTGATGCCCCGTATAACACGGAACCAAAAATAGAAATCGTATCGGCACCGAAACTTATCATTACTACTGCAATAAAAAGTGCTAGTATACCATTGATAAAGACTATCTCTGCTATTGCTGCAAGAGAATTTGCCTGACGACCTATTTGAAAGGAACGCAGTAGCTCAGTAAGGCCAAGATCTTCTTCTTTACGAGTATGACCTATCACGTGTAAAATAGACATTATCATCGCAAACAAACCACAAAACAACAACATTTCATGTGCATACATTGCTCCTAAGGTATAATCAGCTCCTGTTTCAACTGGGGTCGGCCCTACCATAGATATCATTGCAGGGTTTTGCAAAGTTTCGAACATGCCGACTAAACCTTGCCCTTTTGCTATTTCTTTGAAAGCTGGAACAAATCCAGCCGAAAACATGCCAAGTCCCAATACCCATATAATAATTTTTTTCCAATCTCGTTTTAAATACTGTAAAAACAATATGTTCCAACGAGCAAATTTTTCTTTCATAATAATTTTTCCACCTTCCCACGGTTTAGCTTTCATAATGACGCATAAACAAATCTTCAAGTGTTGGCGGTATAGATTCAAACCTTGTGACACCTAATTTGCTAGCTTCAATTAAAATACTATTGAGATATTGATTATCGAAAGAGAATGTTGCTTGGCTATCATTTTGAACAAAATCATGTACTCCATCTACAAAAGCCATTTTTGATACATCTCCACTTGTCACTAAAGTGACAGTAGACCTAGTTAAATGTCGTAATTCATCAAGGGTTCCAGTTTCAACAATTTCACCTTGGCGTATAATTACAACCTTATCTGCTAATCGTTCTACCTCACTTAAAATATGGGAGGACAATAAAATAGCTTTACCAGATGCTTTAATTTTTTCAACTTCTTCTTGGAAAACTTGTTCCATTAGAGGATCAAGACCAGATGTTGGTTCATCAAAAATATATAAATCAGAATCAACAGATAATGCTGCAATCAATCCAACTTTTTGACGATTTCCTTTTGAATATCCTTTGGCTTTTTTCTTAGGGTCTAATTCAAAACGTTTAATTAAATAATCGCGCTTTTCTTTATCTCCACTACCATGTAATTTAATGAAGAGATCGATAATTTCTCCTCCCGTTAAAGATCCCCAAAGGGCAACATCTCCAGGGACATAAGAAATTCGCTTATGAATTTCAAGGCTATCCTTCCAAACATCCTTACCGAATATCTCGGCAATACCAGCATCACGTTTTATAATTCCTAATAGGGCACGAATAGTTGTAGATTTCCCAGCACCATTAGGACCAATAAACCCTACCACTTCCCCCGATTTTATCGTGAACGAAACGTCACGCAATGCTTGAAATTTACCAAACTTTTTTTGTAATCCTTGTACTTTTACTATATCGGTCATAATATAGACACACTCCTTTAAAATTTTTTTAGATAAAAATCTAAAGCTATTATATTTTCATTTCAATACACCTTTAATTTAGTTTTATTTATAAAAGCTGTATTTCAGTAATTCGGCATAAACGTTCCACTCTTCTAGATATTTCTCTCCAAATCTACCAATATCATCAAAGGTAAACAATTCCTTTAGTCCTTTCTCTCCTACACCAAACATCGTCCAATTCAAAATCTCAATTGCTTTTTCAATATCAACTCCTTCCCTGAATTTAGAGTAATCAATGTCTTTATATAATTTATTTATGGCTTGATTATAGATTGGATTGAGCCTTTGTTTAATGATATCCTTTACTTCTACAGACTCCTCTTGTTTAGTTGATGCCAAGAATTCAAATGCCTGTGGGTACTTTTGTTGAACATAGAACTTTTGTAAAGCAACTCTTTCGATTCTTTTAAATAAATCAGTTTCAGACAAATCAATTTCTTCATTTAGATTCACGATTGCTTTACTACTATACTCAATCAAGTACAAGTAAAGATCCTTTTTACTGTTAAAATAGTTAAACAGCGAGCCTTTTGAAATATTAGCTCTTTTTACAATTTCGTTAGTAGATGCTTTTTCAAAACCATTTCGAACAAATTCTTTTATAGCTGCGTTAATAATTTGCTTTTGTTTTTCTGGTTTTAAGTTATTAAATTTTGAATAAATGATCAAAACCACCTTTCTTTATAAACCGATGACCCAACTGGTCATTTAGAGTATATCAAAATTGACCGATCCAGTCAATATGAAATGAAGCAATTAAAAATAACATATACTTAAAAATAATATTCATTTACATCCATCTACATAATATGATAAAAATAAAAATTCACCTTTGTTAGATAGGTATTTTTTAAGCTTTAGCATTGCTCTTTACGTAAATTCACCTCAAAGCCTGATTATGTTTCATTTGATAAGATAGGATGTGAGATTCCTTAAACTCTTATCATCTAGAATTGATAAGGAATCAATAATTTTAACAATGAATTTGAACTTTGAAAGATGGGAGTAGGTTTTTAAAGATTCTATGCTTACTGGGGCTATCGTTGATAGACTTGCTCATAGGGCCCATATTATGGATATGTCTAGGGAGAAAAGTTATCGGATGGAAGATACAGTAGAGTGGTCAAAAAATATATGAAATATATTTAAAACGCCTTTCCCCTATTACGTCATTATACAACCTATATACATATAAAAAAATAAAGGCAGTCCGAAGACTGCCGATATTTACCTCTCTGCACCTTTGCTATGGTCTTTCTTGTTTGACTTAACTTTGTCATCTGTCTTAAAGCTTTTTATTTGCCCTAATATGGACTTTTTATCTTTATCTTGACTCTTTACTTGTTCTTTTGCTTTTAAGAGCTTAGAAGACAAAATACGAACATTCTTATGTTCCTTGCCGTTGTTATCAATGCTTGTTTTTACTTGTCCGAAGATTTTAACAAAATCTCCTTGTTTAAAGCTCTCTATATCTTTTGTCTTATCTCCATATGCGGAACAATTAGTATAAATTTTATTCCCATCGTCATCTTTTGAAACAATTGAAAAGTTGCTTACCTTGAACTTTTCTCCATTGGCATTTTCTCTTTCAAGATTTTCTACTTTGCCTGCTATATTACCCACGAGATTTATGAGGTCATCTTTTTCTTCAAGTTCATTGGTATTTTCAACAATCTTACCTTGTTCTTTCATATCATCAATCATATAGTCAAAGTCATCACTTAGTAGACCTGTTGTGTCATTGTTCATATATAAAACATAGACTTCTTCAAGTGCCTTTTCATCATTAACACCTTTTTCTATACTAACAAGTGCTTTTATAAAGTCCTTGTAATTATCATTCATCATTTCCTCTAAATTTTCTCTAATATCTTTGTATTCCATATTTTCCTCCTTGTACTAAATAAGGAGAGCTATTCGCCCTCCTCTACCTTTCTTGTCCTTTTTCACTTTTTTCTTGGTTTTTATCTTTTTCTTCTTCTGATTTGAATTTTGATATTTGTCCCAATATTGATGGTTTTTCTTCCTTTGCGTGAAGATTATCCTCTACATCATAAGTTGATTCAAAGTAATCACTATCTTTAAAATCATTGTCATACCTATCTGGTATTCCGTCATTATCAAGATCTTTTGCTAGTGGATCATAAAAGTTTCCATCATCATCTATTTCTAGTCCTAGTGCTTGTTTTAAATCTTCTTCATCTACTGATACCAGATCATCAAAACTTGACATCTTTATGGCTTCAGTCATATCTTTAATAGCTTGTGAGTTAGATATATCTTCCTCTACAAAAGATTCTGTTCTAATGGCTACATTATCTACATACTGAGTCCATGTTTTTTCTTCCAAATTTACCTCATATTGAATCGTGTGCTTACCATCAGGTGTTTCTGTATAGGCAAGTCCTATATGGCTTAAATCAGGATATAGTTTGTCAAAGTCTTCATAGCTATTAGATTCTGAAAACTCATAGTTAGAATAATCAACTATCGCCCTCTTTAAATTTTCTAATAGTGGTGATTGGTTTTCTAATTCTTCTACTTCTCCCATATCTAAAAGTTTATTAATCTCAGCTAGTCTTAGTGTCTTATCCCTTAACTCATCAGCTTTTTCAAATGGTTTAGTTAATTCTAACTTGGCATTTTCTAAAGATTCTTTATAGTTTTCAAGGTTTTGATTTAATCTTTCAAGTCTTGAAGACATTTTTTCAATTGCATTATCAAGCCTTGTTATATTGCCATCAGTGGAGTTTGAAAACTCTCCAAAATATTCTGCTTTTCCTAGGAGTTTAAAGGTGTGAGTATTAGTCATAAAGTTATATGAAACTTGTAAGTCTAAATTTCTATATTTACCAATAACCTTGCTATCATTTATCTTTACCTTTTTTATTTCTTCTAATAGCTTCTCTCCAGCCTCTTTCTTATCTAAAATTTTATTTTCTCCAAGACTGATTGAAGTAAATTTGCTATCTCCTTCTCCTAATTTTTCAATACTTGAAATATCTTCTTTAACTGCTTGTATTTCCATTTCAGTTTTTAAAATACTTTGAGGATAAATCTTATTTACCTTATCTTCAAGCTTATATTTATTAGACTTGTAGTTTGCTTCCAGCATTTTTAGTTTTGTAACTTCGTTATCTAAATCCATTTTTTCTTTAATTAGAGGATTGCCAGTAGCTAAAGCCTTAATTTCTGAATAAGATAGACTTGCTTCATCAACATCTTCTGCAACTCTTACTGGAGTTTTTGAAGTCATAATTTGAGAAATGAATTTTTGCTTATTCTCTATTGTCTGCCATAAATAAGAATCAAAAGTATTTTCTGTTACATATCTAAAAATATTTACCTTATCATTTTCATTACCTTGACGAACAATTCTACCACTTCTTTGCTCTAGGTCAGACGGTCTCCATGGGACGTCTAAATCGTGTAAGGCTATTAGTTTGTTTTGTACATTAGTACCTGCTCCCATTTTTTGAGTAGATCCTAATAATACTCTTACTTCTCCTCTTCTTACCTTTGAGAACAATTCATCTTTTTGTTTGTCTGTATCTGCCTCGTGAATAAAGGCTATTTCTTCTTTAGGTATTCCCATATTCACCAGCTTATTTCTAATATCATCATAGATATTAAATTCTCCATCCCCTTTTGGTGTAGACATATCTGAAAATACTAATTGGGTCGATGAATTTTCTTTTGTCTTATCCCAGATCGAAAAGATATTTTTAACGCATACATTTACCTTTGAATTAGGATCATCGGGTAGTAGTGGATTTATTAATCTTTGATCAAGGGCAAGTTTTTTACCATCATTTGTAATCTTTAGCATATTATCTTCTGTCGGCTCTACTTGGTTATTTCTAACTGCGTCAGCTCGTTCTGAAATAGCTTCTAATATTTCTTTTTGTTCCTCAGTAGGTTTTGTTTTAATAACTTCAAAATTTGCTTCAGGAACTGGCAAATTCAACATATCTGAGGTCTTTATATCTGCTACTTCTTTAAACATAGACATCAATTCTGGCAAGTTATAAAACTTTGAAAATCTTGTCTTTTGCCTATATCTAGTACCTTCTGGAGATAATTCAAAGGTGTTTTCTGTTTCTCCAAAAGTAGAAGCCCAAGCGTCAAAATGTTCTAATCCTCTTGCCTTTAAATCATCATACTGAAGGTATCTTTGCATGGTATAAAGCTCTGTCATTGAATTTGATATTGGTGTACCAGTAGCAAATACAACGCCCTTTCCATCTGTCATTTCATCCATATACCTACATTTCATATACATATCCGAAGACTTAAAGGCTTCACTTTGACCGATACCCGCCACATTTCTCATCTTGGTATGCAAGAATAAGTTTTTGTAATTATGAGCTTCGTCTATAAATAACTTATCTACTCCTAGCTCTTCAAAGGTTATAACATCATCTTTTTTAAAGTCATCATTTAGCTTTTCAAGTCTTACCAAAAGCTTCTTCTTTGTCTTTTCTAGTTGTTTTACTGTGAAATTTTCTCCTCTATTTCTTTTATTCTCATCAATAAAGGAAACTATATCATCTATTTGGTCTTGTATATGTCTTACCTGGTATTCCTTAGACATTGGTATTTTTTCAAATTGAGAGTGTCCTATGATGACTGCGTCATATTCTCCAGTTGCAATCCTACCAATAAATCTTTTCCTATTTTTAGGTTGAAAGTCTTTTTTATCGGCCACCATAATGTTTGCTGACGGATATAATTGCATAAACTCTCTACCAATTTGAGTGGTTAAGTGGTTAGGAACTACAAATAATGACTTACTTGCAAGTCCTAACTTTTTAGATTCCATAGCAGAAGCTACCATTTCAAAAGTTTTTCCTGCTCCTACTACATGGGCAAGTAGTGTATTTCCACCATAAAGAGTCCTTGCTATGGCATTTTTTTGATGTTCTCGTAGTCTGATTTCAGTATTCATTCCATCAAATGTTAAGTTAGAGCCATCAAATTCTCTATTTCTAATTGAATTGAATTTTTCATTATAAATCTTCTCTAGCCTATATCTTCTATCAGGATCTTCAAATATCCAATTCTTAAATTCTTCTTTAATCAGTTCTTGCTTTTGACTTGCAAGCATGGTTTCTTTTTTATTTAATACAGAAGTCTTAGAACCATCATCATTTATTACTTGGTCAAATACCTTCTTATCTTTTAGATTAAGAGCATTTTCAATTAGCTTATAGGCATTCACTCTACTTGTACCATAAGTCATGTTAGCAAGGTCATTAGTTGAGTCAACACTTTTACCTTCAATATTCCATTCACTTGTATGTGGTGAGAACCTAACATTTATATTCCATCTATCATAACCTGGTGTTTTTAAAAGATTGAAAGTAAAGTCTTCTATATCTTTTTGAGGTATCCAGGTTGCTCCTAACCTTACATTTATATCAGAAGCAGTTAGTTCTTCAGGCATAACTTCTTGTAATTTTTCTCTTTGATATTTGAGTTTGCCTAACTCATTTAATAATGTGTCTTTCTTTTCAGAAGGTGCTAAATCTATTACATTTTCAATTTCTCCGATATATGAATTGAGATAACCAATCTTTTCTCTAATATTGCCACTTAAATACTCATCAGCCGATACATATGAAAAATGAAAGGGATCATCATTGTTAAAGTTTTCAAAGGGCATTCTGTTATTTATTAGGTCTGTATCCTTAATATCTAAAAATATCTCGCCCTCAAGCTCACCAATTAAGGTGTCCCTATCTTTACTTGTGATAGATTCCATATATTCAAAATCTACATATCCTTTTTGTGAAACTGATAAGACTAAAGCTTCAAGGGAAGTGTCTACATGGTCTACTACTTTTGCCTTTGTGATTGTTCTTTTTGAAAATATATCACTCTTAGCTTTGAAATTATCCTCATCATCAAGTATTTCTATTGATGAAACCAAAGGAAAGTTCGAGTCTTCTTTTAAGGCTCTAGTGTTTGATAGGGAGTTAATAAAGCCATGTTTCTTTGAAAAGTTATCATAGACTTCATTTAACTCTTCTTGTGATTCTTTTATTTCTTCATCAGAAAAATCGTCCTTTTGTTTTTCTATTACATCTTTTAAAGCATTCATTACATCAAGGTAATCTTTTATCTTTTCTTTGTTTTTATCTGATATATTCTGCTTAATTAAGACTGAGTTTTCTCTTAAGTAGACCTCTTCATCAATAATAGTGTAAGAAAAGTTTTTAACATCATCTGTTGCTGGAAGACTTAATTCTTCATCTTCCAATAGTTCGACCTCTTCATATTTTGAATTTGAAGATATTTCCTTACTTGCAAGATCCATTAAATCCTTTAGATTTTCATCTTCTTTTTCATCACAAGTAATAGTATTTCCAAATCTACCAGATACTTCTTTCATATCCCCTAGTACCATTTGAGGGTTATCTACAAAGTATTTATTATAAGTCAAACCCTTTTTATCAGTTGAAAGGTGTATCCAATCGTCATCTCTTTCTATAACTGAATCTCTCTTTTTTAGAAAAATAATATCTGAAGTAACTTCTGTACCAGCAAGTCCTTTAAATGTTGTATTAGGAAGCCTCATAGCTCCTAAAAACTCACATCTTGCATTAATATATTTTCTAACAGATTCATCTTTTTTATCCATAGTTCCAGATGATGTTATGAAAGCAATAATTCCTCCATTCCTAACCTTATCTATTGACTTTGCAAAAAAATAATCGTGAATCAGAAAGTTATTTCTGTTATATTCACGATCGTTAACTTTAAAATCTCCAAAGGGAACATTCCCTATTACCAAGTCAAAGAAATTGTTTGAGAAGTTTGTTTCTTCAAAACCTTTAATTTGAATATTAGCTTCAGGATAAAGCTCTATTGCTATTCTTCCGCTTAGACTATCTTTTTCTACTCCATAAACTTTAGACGCTTTCATTTCACTTGGCATATTACCAATGAAATTACCGACTCCTGCAGATGGTTCAAGGATATTTCCAGTCTTAAATCCCATATCTGTTAGAGTCTTATATATTCCATCCATTACCTCTCTAGGTGTATAAAAGGATGTTAAAGTAGACTCTTTAGCATTCAAATACTCTTCATTTGTTAGATTTTCCTTTAAAATATTCCTTGCTTCAAGCCATTGACCTCCCTTTTCTTCATCAAAGACATCAGCAAGACCACCCCAACCTAGATAGTCAGCAAGATAGGCTTGTTCATACTCTCTTGGACTCCTATTTTCATTTTCAAGTCTTTTTAGCATTTTAATAGCTTTGATATTTTTATCTAACTTTTCTGATGGTGTTAGGTATTCTGAGTAAATATGATTTTTCAAGTCATAATTTCTAGCAAAACTTAGCCTTTCCTTATTAGGTTCATAGCCTAGATTTTTTAAATCCTCTTTACCCCTCAATAAGTTTTCGGCTGCTTCCCTTGGGACATCATACCTATCCATCATTTGGTCAATTTCTGGATTGTGGGTATCAATAAAGCTTTCTTGCTCTACTTGTCTTTCAATTTGATTTTCATGCTCAGATAATTTGTATATCTCATAGTTTCCACTATCTAAAAGGTCATCAATCTTTCTACTTTCTTCAAATGTTTCAGCCTTATATAAAGGAATTTCTTCTCCATTAACTTCTACCTTAGTTCCTGTTTCAATTAATTTAATTCCATTAAAGGTATTCTCATCTTCTAAAATAAATTCCTTACCAACCTTTACTGCTAGTTTTTCTGATGTTTGACTTAGATTTTCAAAGATTTCTTCAAGGTATGAATCGTTTCTATATGGAATTACTTCCGAACCCCTAATCATACCTCCCATATATTCCATATTATCTCTGATAGTGACAGTTTTAAGTCCTCCACTTAGTTCATCAAAATCTGTAATGGTAAAGTCCTTATCTTTATATCTAACCTGATCGCCTATCTTAAATTTAGGCTCTATCTTTTCTTTATCTTCTTGTAATGATTTTTCCTCACTTAGTGTAACTTGTTCTTCTAAATATGAAAATTCACGCTCATTTACTTCTTCACCATCACCAAGGTCAATCCTATAATGCTCGACAACTTCGCCATCAACATAGTGATCAAAATAGAATTTGAAATATCCAATATAATCATCTGTCATTTCTCCAAATTCATTTTCTCCAAGAGTTTGATTATGGTCTTTAACATCAATATCTTTTTGTCTTAGGACATTAATTAAATCTTTGGTTACTATCTGCCCATTATAATCGGGAACTAATTCGTGGTTTTCATTAAATTCTACAATCCAGTAGTCTTTTCTATTTTGAATGTTTTTGTCATCAAAAAAAGAAGCTTCATCAGCTTCCTTTTCTTGGCTTATTTCATTTTCTAAGCTTCTACGTATTCCTTGATTGCTATTCTCTTCACTGTTGCCATCAAGTTGTTCATCTGTCCTTGGTATTCCTCTGGATTCTCTCTCATCATCTTCTCTGTCAATCCTTGTGCTTTCATCATCTTGACTTTCTCTCTCTTGATAAAGTCCACTGCCTGATTCTGAATTTCCTTCAGATGGTTCAAAAGTGTTTTCTCCTCGTACATTTTCTGAAGTTTCTTCCAGTTCTCCATGTCCTCGCTCCCTACCAGGTAAGACAGTCTTAGAACTGCGTATGTTGGATTCGGAAATCTCTCCATAAATTCCAGATCCCTCTCCATCATGTCCAAGGTTTTCTCTTCGATCTTCATTGCTATTTCCTCTGTCGCTTCCATCTGTGAAAACTCGTCCATCTCTAATTCTTGACCTATCATCTCGTCTATATAAATCATCTTGACCTCCTTTATCTTCATTTATATTTTCTATATCTCTATTATAGTCGGCAGCGACCCTTTCTGTCAGCAGCCTAGCACGATCCATTCCCTTAGATTTTTCTATTGTGCTATCTATAATATCTTCGCTAACCCTTGATATTACAAGACCTATCTGTTCTAAAGAAATAGTATTAATCCTAGAAAAATTATTTTTTAAATTTTCCGTATCCATAGGATAGACTGTATTAAACCTATTAGCTACTGCATAAGATATTGAGTCTCTCATAAACTTTTCAAAACTCAGTCTATCCTCTATATCTATTCTCAAATCAGCAAGAGCCAAGTTAATATATTCATCTCCATAAATTCGACTCAAAGAAAATATATTTTCATTGAGTGAATCACTATCTTCAAATGAAGAATCTCTTATTATTTCTTTTAACGCCTCGTTATGGTTTTCGTGGTCAAACTGCCATAGGCTAACCTCATTAATATTCCTATCCATTGATGTGGTCTGACTAATATCAAAAATATATGAAACTCTTTGACTTATATCACTTCCAACTAAAATTGGAATACCCTTTTGACCTCTCATAACAACTCTGCCAAAATATTTCTTCCACATATCAAAGGTCGCACAAGCTCTAGCTTCAGGTTCTTTGTTATATATACTTAGTTGGCTTGAAAAATCATATTTCTGATTATTGCCTATAACTTTTAAGAGTTTTAAATATTCTTTTTCATCTTGTAACACTTCATACTTTATTGCTTCTTGTATATTTTTAAAATCATTTACTTGCATTTCCTACCTCCATTCTTTGAATTTCTTTTATAATAGCCATTAAAACATCAACCACAATAGAATTGCCGGCCTGCTTATATAGTTTACTTGAGGTGCAATTTTTTCTTCTTGGATGTACTTCTTCTAGTTTGTCAATATCACTATCATCAAAACCCATGAGTCTTAGGCATTCTCTTTCTGTTAAATACCTATATTTACCGTTTCCAATATCTATTATTCCAGAATTAGGTACTCTCATCTGTTTTGTAGAAATAGTATAAGAAAAAGCTTTAATCACTTTTAATCGCCCTCTAAAACTGTTATCTATGCCTTTATTTAAAAATTTCAGCATATAAGGTTGGGTCATTGTATAAAGTTCACTTACATCCTTTTCTAAAAAATCACTTAGTGGTCTTGTTTCTTTCCTCTCCAATTTATTAAAAGAAAAGTTATTTTTTCCTAGACATGAAACAACAAATATCCTTTCTCTTTTTTGAGGTATCCCAAAGTCCATTGCATTTAAGATTTCATACTTGCTTTCATATCCAAGGTCTTCTAGTTCTTTTAGATAAATAAAAAAGGAGTCCCTCATATTTCTATCAAGGACTCCCTTTACATTTTCCCAAATTATCCATTTAGGTTTTTCTTTCATTTCTTTTATTATTCTAATTGTTTCAAATAGTAAGCTTGATCTAGTTCCCGAATTCTTTACTCCTCCTTGCTTTTTTCCTATTCTTGAAAAGTCTTGGCAAGGACTTCCATGCATAATTAAGTCTATCTTTTCATTAGGAGCTTTATATCCTACTACTGATTTTGGCTTATAACTCTCTCCATAAAGTGCGTTGTATGATTTAACACAAGCCTTATCTATTTCTACATAATCAACAACTTCATAAGGTATCTTTAAATTAATAAAAGCCTTTCTAATAGCACCTATGCCACCGAAAAGCTCTAATATTTTTACCTTATTCATTTAGATTATTCTTGTACCTATCTACAAGCTCCCTTATACTATCTTCTATTTCTCTTAAAAAGTCTTCTTTATCTACTTCACCAGAGCTAATCTTTGCAAGTTTCATTTCCCATTCAGAAGTTGTTTCTGCTGATTTAAACTTATCCTCTACAATCGATACAAGTCTATTGCCTTTTTCTGTTACAAGTAAGTTTTTCTTATCTCTTCTTATGAGGTCCTTATGGATAAGATTTTCAATAATTCCTGCTCTTGTGGCTGGTGTTCCTAAGCCTTTTCTTTCTACTTCTATATCTTTATCCAGTGATTCAATCCCTGCATTCTCCATAGCCTTTAAAAGTGTATTTTCATTATAATGACTTGGAGCTTTTGTAAATTTCTCAGATATATTTTTAGAAGTTAGCTTAATTTTATCTCCAGTCTTTACATCTGGTAATTCATTTTCTTGTCTTTCCTTTCCATAAGGCTTTAGATACTTGGTATAACCTTCATCGATTATAGTCTTTCCACTTGCATTGAAGTTAAATTTATCATATTCATATCTGATTTTTCTACTAGATTCCTTTAAGTTATCCGAACATGAAGCAAGTAATTTATTCTTAACTAAATTATAGATTTTGCTTTCTTTATCAGATAAATCTCTAGCTTTTCCAATACGAGATATAGTAGGAATAATTGCATAGTGGTCTGTAACCTTAGATGAATCAAAAATAGACTTAAAATTTGATTCATTAACCTTAAAATCTTCTTCAAGTCCTTCTAATAATTCTTTCATAGTATTAACCATATCATCGGTTAAGTACCTACTATCTGTTCTTGGATATGTGATTAGCTTTTTTTCATACAAAGCTTGTGCTAGATTTAAAGTATCATTTGCTGAATACCCAAAATATTTATTTGCTTCTCTTTGTAAGGTAGTGAGATCATAAGGTTTATCTGGTTTTGTGCTTACTTCTTTGTCTTCTACCTCTGTAATAACTATTTCATCTTCTAGCAGATTTAATAGTTGTTCTGCAACTTCAATTTTATCAATTCTATCTGATACTAGCTTCAATCCTTTATAAGATAGGTCAACTGTGTAATATTTTTGCTTCTTAAATAGGTTTATTTCACTATCCCTCTTAGCTATTAAATATAGAGTTGGTGTTTGTACTCTACCAACTGAATATGTTTCCTTGTAAATGCAAGAATAAAGCCTACTTAAATTCATTCCTACAAGCCAATCTGCAATAGCTCTTGCACTTGCTGATCTATATAGGTCTTCAAAGTTTTCTCCGTCTTTAAGATTTCTAAAGCCATCTTCAATAGCCTTGTTTTCCATTGAAGATATCCAAAGCCTTTGAATCTTCTTCTTACATTTAGCTTGATTATATACAAGCCTAAAAATAAGCTCTCCCTCTCTACCAGCATCACAAGCATTTATAACTGTATCGATGTTCTTATTGTTTAAAAGTTTCTTTAAAACCCCATATTGTTTCTTAGTGTTTTTAGATACTTCATAAATATATTCTTCTGGAATTATAGGAAGAGTTTCTATTGTCCACTTCTTCCATTTTTCGTCTATCTTATCTGGACTTGCCATTTGAATTAAATGACCTACACACCAAGAAACAATGTATCCATTCCCCTCATAATATCCGTTTTTTCTTGTTCTTGCTCCAATTACTTTTGCAATTGTAACTGCTACACTTGGCTTTTCTGCTATTACTAATTTCATTAATACCTCCATAAATAAAAAAAAGAGCGAAAGATTTCTCTCTCGCTCAAAGTATTTCTCCCGAAGATTATATTATTTTCGGGAAAATTCTACTTATTAATTTCTTTTTCTAGTTCTTTAAGAACTTTTATAATCTCTTCAAAGTTTGGATAGTCTCCATATATCATTTCTGACATAGCCTTATAATCTTTCTCTATTTCAGAAAATCGGTACTCTCTTGGGACTAATCTTAATCTTCCATTTAGTGCTTCTTCATACCTTGCCCACTTTCTAGGGTAGAATTTCATTTTAAATTCAGTCACTTTTTTTAATAAATCCTTATCCTCTAAGGCTTTGTTTTTATAATCTGAATTTGCTATTTTATATAAGTCATAAAAGTGTCTTGCATACCTATGTGGCATAGGAGAAGATTCTGGTCTATTCGCTTCATGATGAAGTATAGTTGCCTTTTCCCAAAAAGTTCTCTCTGCTGATACTGTTCTTATATTAGTTTTTTCTTTAAATACGTTTGGATAGGCTTCTCCAATTATTGGTAATATTTCAACATCAATTGCAGGTGTCCATGCTGCAAGGCTTCCTATTTCAAGTCTTATATTTTGTGTCAAATAATTAGATTCAAAAATTTTAGGATATTTACAAAGAATTGTTTGTGGATCTATTGTATCTATAGAAAATTCAAAATCAAAATCCTTTAAATCTTCTTCTAAAACTTTTAAAAATTCATCTCTTAAAAAAAGTTCTGTCTTTTCATTAACTGTTTTGTTGAATTTATCTTGCTTGGTATTTGACCTTTCAATCCATGGTTCTTTTTCTTCATAGCCTAATAATCGCCAATCTAAGATTAGATCTATATCTTCAGAAAATCTTTCAATGAGTCCAAAACATTTTGAAAGTGATGTGCCACCTTTAAAGGTTAAATATTCTTTCCATTTATTTTCATTAAATAGATAGTCTAAGATAAAAGTAACCCAATAGTCTTTTTCAATTACTGCTTCAGATATATTTTTCTTTCTGGCTGTATTTACTATTAAAACTCTTAAATCGTCTTTGTTTTCTATATAAAACTTATTCATTTTTGCCCTCACAAATTTCTCTTATTACTTCATATATCCATGATGGAACTGATTTTGACTCATTCATTAAGTCTGTTCTTTCTTTTTCACTTAAGTTTTCTCTTATCTTTTGTATAACTTCACTAGTTATATTTTCTTTACCTAAAGACTTAATTGCTTGAATAACTGTTGCGGTCTTTAGGGACATATTAGCAATCTCTCCTGGATTTACTTTTTTAAATTCTAAAACCGTATCCCCAATTTTATATTCCTTATATCTTCCACTAGATATATATTTATAGTGAGTCGGAACTTGTGTGGATAGTCCCAACAAATTTAAGGCTGTGCTATTATATGGTGCAATATTCCAATTGTATTTTCTTGCTATGGCAAGTGCTAACTCGTGAATTGATACTGCTTCGTACTCTCCAATTAATTCGCTATATCTTGGATTGTAATAAAAGCCATCGATGACACGCTTGATTTTATCTTCATCTGCTAATCTTTTTAATATTTGTCTAACTGTAGCATTAGATGCAATATCTAAAAAGTCATTTGCAAAAAATACTTTATGTGAATCAAAACTATTTATTTTATCTGATATTATTTCCATATATGAACTCATTACAATTCTCCTTTGTCACGGATATTGTATCATATTCGTGACAAAAGTTCAATTGTACTTAAGTTTAATATCCTTATAATAGTTCATCATCTTCATCTAAAGATTCTTCATGACTTTCTTAATTGTCAGATTCATCTTCTGACTCACTAACATAATCCTCATCATCTTCTTCAAAGTCTTCCAACATTCTATCTTCCTTAGCTTTGACTACTTTAAAATAATATCCTGCTCCTATAACTCCTCCAATTACAAGTGCAACAATTAGAAATGAACCTATCCCGCTTTTCTTTTCTTCTTTTACTGGAACAGTCTTAGGTTCTTCTTTTTTTACTTCTTCTTTCTTAGGCTCTTCAACCTTTATAGTGTTTTTATCTTCTGATTCAATCATATTAAGCAGGTCTTGCTCTCCTACTTCTGTCAATAGCCTTACATTATCTTGATTTGATGAGTGATCTACTATTAGGTGCATAGTTTTTCCACTTTTGGTTTGAAATGTTAAAAATTGTCTTACATCAACTGGATTTTCTTTATCTTTTTCTGTATCTCCACTTGGTGTAATATCTTTTCCATTCCTATCTACATTTTCAATTACTGAACCTCTTGCCTTATTTTCTTGTGTTGCAAGATTATTTACTGCCTTTGTATTACCACCTTTTACAAGTGGGGTTTTCTTTGGTGGATTATTTGAAGGCTTGGTTGCTTCACTTGTATTTCCTTGTATTCTTGGAACATCTTGATAAGGAATTTCTTCTTTTGATGGTGTAAAAACATCATCTTTCAACATTTTCTCAAATTCTTCTTTTTGTGGTTCATAGATTGATTCGTTTTGACTTTCAATTTGTCCTTCATTTGTCATCGCAAATGTAGTTGCTGGTACTGTAAATGTAAAAAGGAGTAACGCTATGGCTACTCCTCGTTTAATACTCTTATTCATTTTTCTATCCTTTCTTATTTTACATTTTTAAATACATAGACTGCTTTTCTAGCATTGTCCCATTCTATTGTTTGGTTTTTGCCATCTTTAATATCTCCATGACTTGCTCCAAAAGCTTTAGCAATATTTGAAATTGAAGCATGAATTCTTCCATTTATAATCACTGGCTTAACATCTGAATTGTAGACCTTTCCATCTGAATCTTTCATAACACCAGTATCAATATTTAGTCTTAATGTCTTTTTTGCTAGGATATTATTCTCTTTATTTGAGAAAATAGCTTCACGAGTAGAGTTGTCATACTCAACATTAAAACCTAGAGTATAAGCAATATATCTTACTGGAATCATAGTTCTTCCTTGGTCTACATAAGTTTTTACATCCATATATACTGTTGTCTTACCATCTTTGTTGATAATGTTATAAAAGTTTTTGTCTACTTGGAAAACTGCAAATTCTTTTTCATCTTTAACTTGTTTTTTGTCCTGTTTTTCTTCTTGCTTTTTCATCTTGTTAAGATCAAATTGATTTAGGATATTCTTATCATCAGCTTTCAAAATTTCGTCCCACTTTTTATCTTGAGATTTATTATCTTCTTTCTTATCTTTGTTTTCTTTTTGGAGTTTTAGAAGTTCATCTAATTTCTTAGATAAGTCTTGGTTTAGATTTTTGTCTTTTTCATCTTTAACTTGTTTTTCAAGTTCTTCTTTCGCTTTTTTATTTGCTTCCTCGATTAACTTCTTTGCTTCTTCAATTTTCTTATCTAATTCTTCTTTTAGCTTTTTAATTTCTTCTTCAGAAGCTTTTTGTTTTTCTTCTAGTTCTTTAATTTTTTCTTCTAATTCTTTTTTAGTATTTTCAGAAGATTCTTTTAAACTATCAATAGCCTTTTGAAGCTCTTCAATTTTCTTAAAGCATTCTGACTTAGAATTTTCTGTCTCTTTCTTTTTATTCTCTAATTCTTTTATCTTAGTATCTTTTTCTTCAAGAACTTTTTCTAAGTCCTTAATTCTATTATTTTTATCCTCAATTTCTTTAGTCTTCTTTGAAAGTTCCTCTTCTAAAGACTCGAGCTTTTCTTGCATTTCTTTGACTTTATTTTCGTTTTTATCGGTCTTTTCTTTCTCAGCTTCTAACTCCCATTTTGTAGATGAATAATCTTCTTTTAGTTTTGCATTTTCATCTTGTAATCTTTTTAATTCATCTTTAAGTTGAGTAATTTCTGCTATTAGTTCATCATTATTGGAGTTTCTAAGATTCTCAATTTCTTTATTCAATTGAACAATCTTATTATCTTTATCTCTAATCTTTTCTTCTAATTTAGCCTTTTCTTGTTTCAGATTCTCTCCATTATCTTTGCAAGATTCTAACTTTTCCTTTAATTCATCTATCTTTGATTGGTCTTCTTGTTTCTTATCATTTAAGTCTTTGATCTGATTTTCTAAATCACTAATTTTACTTATAGAACTTTCTATCACTTTTTTACTACCATCTGTATCATCAGCTTTAGCTAGTACATTAGTAGTTGAGGTTGATGTTAAAACTAATAAAAGAGCCATAAAAAAGGCTCTTAGTCTGTTCGTATTAAATTTCTTCATTATGAATGTTCTCCTTTTCTTTTAATTTTTCTTCTATTTTTCTGTCATTAATTTTCTCCATTAATTCTTCCAAGCTAATATTGTTTCTCCTAAGAGTTACAATTATTTCTTCATTCTCAACTTGTATTTCTTCATCGCAAATTTCCTTGTATTTTGCATTTAAATCTTTTAACTTCTCTTCTATTTTTTTCTTTTTGTTCCTGATACTTATAAGTTTTCTGTTCACACAATATCTCCCTTCTATCTTGGTCTTCCAAAACCATAAAAGTGTGATTTCCAATATTTTGAATTTATTGATGTGTATTGAATTGGATCTCCTGCGTGAATCATCATTCCATTACCTGCGTATATTCCTACATGAGATATTGGAGTTCCACTGTTATATGTTGAATGGAAAAATATAATATCTCCAGGTTGAGCTTCACTTGGACTTACTGGATTACAATAGTCTTTGTATATTCTCCATGCAGTTGTTCTTGGCATACTCTTTACACCAGACTTTGTAAATGACCAACATACAAAACCTGAACAATCAAAGTTAGATGGTCCACTTGCTCCAAACACATATCTTTTGCCTATATGTTTTTCTGCTTCATTAAATAAGGCTTTTGCAGTAGCTGAATCAAAAGCAAGACCAGGATTTCCAAAGTTTGGATTGTCTACTATTTCTCCTAAGTCCCCATTACCCGATCCAAAAACATCTCCCATATTCCCCTTAGCTTCAAGAAGAGCTTCATAATGAACTACATTGTCTGGATAATCTTTAAATATTTCCCTAACAACTTCATCCATTTCTTTTTTCTTTAAAGTTACAATTAACTTTTTATATTCGTACTCTTCTTTTTCATAACTAGTATAAGGATTGCCACGACTATCATATCTAGTTCTTGCTACTGTTCTTGTTCTAATTTCAATTTCTTCCTTAAAATCAAGCTTATACATCTTATCGAAAAGTTCTTTTAAAATTCCTTTTACTTCAGATGCTGATTTTACTTCTCCACATCTTGAAGTTATATAGGATAAAAGTTCATGGGTATTATGACCAATTTCTCCTTCTTTATTTATGATATATTCGTCATATCCAGGATGACTTGTTTTTACACTTTCGATTTGTGATTGTAGGTCATATTCCATTGATGAAAATTCTTGATTAACTTCACTTAGAACTGTATCTTGTGATAGGTATGTTGTTGTCATTACTGAGTTTACTGAGTTACTTAGTCCACTCATACCAACACTTCCACCACCAATCATGATTGATAGCATAAGACCTAGTCCTATTACTAGAAATAGAACCATCTTACTTTTTCTTACGATTAGCTCTTTAGAAGCCTTACCTAAACTTAAAATAGCTTTTTTAACTCTATCTACAAGTCTTGTTTCGTGCTTTTTAGCTATCATGCTTTTCATTTGCTTTCTTTGGTAAAACTTCTTAAATCTATTTTTCTTTATATAGGCGTCTGACTTTTTTAAATCTTCCAAGCCGCTTTTAAACTCCAACTTGCTTTTTCTCTTTCTTATTTTCTTATCGAGTTTAGATAGCTTTTTTAAGGACTTTTTCTTTTTGTCTAGCTTATACTTCCTTATTCCATGCTGGAGTTTAGAGCTTACATTGGCGACCTTTTCTCCAGATTCTACACCAGTATTATCAGATCCTGAACTTAAATAATCTCTCACTAACTCTGAAGACTTAGCTCCAGATAATAAAACTCCAGAAGATAGACTTCCTTTAGTTTTATTCTTTAAGATATTATCCTTTAGCTTACTTTTAGACTTTTCAAGCTCTCCAATCTTTTTATCTGAGATAAAGTCTTTAACATCTTGTGCCTTCTTAGAATCTTTTCTTGTAACTTTCTTAGATTCATCTTTTAAGTCATCGATTTTCTTTCGAGTGAATTTATCACTTTCATAATTTTTTCTTTTGTAGTAGGTCTTCTTTTTGTTAACTTTCTTTTGTTCTGAAGCTTTAAGGCTTGTTTCCTTTTCATCTTTTATAAATTCTTGATTATTGTCTTTAAACTCAGGATTATCAAATGTTTTATCTGTATCAACTTCGCTTAGCTTACTTTCTTTATCTATCTCTTTAGAAATTTTTTCCTTATCTCTAAACTTCTTTTCTTGATAAAGTTTCTGCTTTTGCTTTTTATCGATATTAGTATTACTTTCGTTCTTACTTACTTCATCTTTAACAAGCTTATCTTTTCTATATACTCTCTTGCTTTTCTTTGCTTCGATAGGTTTATCTTCACTTGTCTGGATTCGCTTAGACTCTTTCTCGTTAATTTTGTCTTGGAATTTATCCTTACTATGGATAAGTTTATCCTCGTAATTTTTAAGAACTTGTCTTTTACTTGATTCCTTCTTATTGCTTATTGGTTGAGCCTTAGCTGAAATATCATCTGTTGTTAATTTATTAGAGTTAACATTTCTACTGTTTTCACTATCAAAATTTACCTTTTTGTAGTCTACATCTAAGTCTTCATCAAGTTTAAAGCTTTCATCTGCCCTTATTTCAAGATTAGTCTGTTTAACTTCATTAGCCTTATCCTTATTATCTAAAACTTCTTTTCTGATTCTTTCCTTGTTTTTAGCCTTCTGAAAATCTTTTAGTTTATCCTGTTTTTGATCTTTAGCTAATACATTCTCATGGATAAGTTTAGATTCTTTTTCTGAAATTTTATCTCCGAACCTATCCTTAGTCTTAATTATCTTATTTGTATAATCATCTGAATGAACAAGTTTACTTTCAAGATTCTTTTCAGGAGCGTCCCTATTTCGTATAATTTTCTTTTGAAAATCTTTTTTTAGTTTTTTATCCATATCACACCTACTTAGCTTCTTCTGGTTTAGTTGTCATTAGCTTATATAGCATAGTGTCTTTAGGGAATTTATCAATAAATGGAACAATAGTATTTCCAAAGAATAATAGTCCCTCACCTGCATTTGAGTTAGTAATATAGTTTAACTGATAAGGTGATATTTTTAATTTCTTAGCAAGAATATCTCTATCTCCAGATGCTTGATTTAACATTAGAACAAAGTCTGTATTATCAAAGATATTTTCAATTTCCTGACTTGTTAAAAGGTCTTTTACGTTTTGAGTTATACCTGTTGGAATACCGCCCCATTTTCTAAATCTTTTCCAGATTTCTACTGAATATGAAGCAGTTTGTGGGTCTTTTAATAAAAGGTGGAACTCATCTATATAGTATCTTGTAGACTTGCTTCCTCTATTAAGGGAAACCTTGTTCCAAACCTGGTCTTGAATTACAAGCATACCTATTTTTTTAAGTTGTGTTCCTAGCTCTTTTATATCAAAACAGAGCAGTTGTCTATTTAGGTCAACATTAGACCTATTATTAAATACATTAAGACTTCCTTTAACATAAATTTCCATTTCTGTTGCGAGTTTTCTACCAACTCCCTCTTCTTGAGATAGGAGCATATCGTATAAATCTCCTAATATTGGCATATTTTCTGGTTTTGGGTCTTCAAAATATTTTTGATATATCTTTGGTAAGCACCTATCTATAACGGATTTTTCTGCAGCAGTAAGACCAGATCCTCCTACTACAAGTTCAAGCATAGACATTATGAAATTTGCCTTATCCTTTAAAGGTGCGTCCCCATCTCCATAGTTCATATTAATATCTAGTGGATTTAGATAGTCCTTTGACTTTGCTGAAACTTTAATAACTTCTCCATTAAATTGTTTTACAAGGTTTGAATACTCGCCTTCAGGATCACAAATAATTACATCATCGTCTGTTACAAGAATTGCATTTGCCATCTCTCTCTTTGCTGAGAAAGATTTACCAGAACCTGGTGTACCTAATATTAATCCGTTAGGGTTCTTTAGTTTCTTCCTATCTGCCATAATCAAGTTTTGGCTAAGGGCATTTAATCCATAGTACAAAGAATTTGCTGAATCAATAAATAGCTCTTCGGTTGTAAAAGGCATAAATACTGCCGTTGATAATGAAGTTAAAAATCTTTTTATCTCGACTTGATTAACTCCCAAAGGTAAGACAGAAACAAGTCCTTGCTCTTGTTGGTGAGATAATCTTTTTACCTGACAATTATGTCTGTTAGCAATTGATGAGATTTGAGCAATAGTGTTTTCTAATTTTTGATTAGTTCTAGCAAAATTCATCATTACAATGGTAACTACAAAGAGCCTTTCATCTCTATTTTGTAAGTCAGATAACATGGACTTAACATCCGCACCAAAGGTATTTATATCTGATGGAATAATATCCATATCATATCCAGCACGAACTGCTTTTTTTTGTTCTTCAATTTTCATTCTGTCTAGGTCTGTGTTTTTTCTTTTAATGAGTTTAATAGCTTCTGCTTGTTCAACTACATCTATATGAAAAGCTACATAAATATTATCATCAATATCTAAAAACTCAGATAACATTCTGTCTGATAACTCACTTGCAAGTATTTGAAAATGACTTACTGCTCCAATGAATTTCCCAAATTTAAAATTATTTGCCGGTGCAAAATTAAAGATATTGGGAGTTATATGTGATTTTGTAGACTCTTTCTTCTTCAAATCTTTATATGAAAAATTAAAGTTCTTGTCTGGATTTAACATATCATGAACAAGTCTTAGTCTTTCTTCGCCATCAAGACTCTCTGCTCTTACTCCCATAGATTTAAAGTTGGATAAAATATCTACTTCAAGTCTATTTAGCTTTGCTCTTGCTTGCTCTAGGTTATCAGCTTCTGTCGTAAAGGTTATATACTTCATCTTTTTAAGTCCGTTATTGCCCTTTGCAAGTTGAAGCTTTAACATCTCCCTAAACTCTTTTCTTACATCGTCATAGAAGTCTCCCTTATCAGCAATTTTAATTGCATCTTGTAGGTCTTTATTTCTTCCTAATTGATTTACATATGAAAGTTCAATGTGGACACTTGGATCAAAAGAATTTAAAAAGTTGGCAAATTGGTTAAAGATTAAATCTCTATCTTCTTCCAATGCCAACTGGTAATTTATATCTTGAAATGAAATTGTCTTTGAATAATTTTTTTCATCTAACTGGCATATGCCCTCTGGTAACATTCTTATATATGGAATAGTATCCTCAACAGTAAATCTCTTCTTCTCTTTCTTTAAAAGTACACTTAGAAGACTATTTGTTGAATCTTTCTTTGTTTTTAGCCTTCTTACTTCCTTTCGGTCTTTTTTTAATTGTTTTTCCCTTAGATTTAAGTCGCTGATTTGCTTTTTTCTTTGCTTCAAGGTATGCCTCCTTTCTTATTCTCTTAGTTGGTTGATAAAACTTATGAAGATAGAAAAATTTAAAATATTTTTCAAAAGTTAAGGTGTCTTTTTCATATAAGGTTATAAAAAAGATTGGCAGGGTTACTATTAGCATTACAATGATTGAAACATCATTAGGTAGATATTTCTTCATAAATAAATAGGTTGGTATGCCAATTACTCCTGCCACAGAAAAACCTATAAGTTGTCTTTTAGTTAAGTTAAAGGCAACCTTTGTTTTAATCTTGTCCAAATCTTTTGGTATTGGTACATATGCCATTTTAATCTCCCTCTACTTCTTCTTTGGAAAGTTCAAGTATATGGTCATAATTAGATGTTGTTTCTTCTTCTAGGTAGCTAATTCTTTCTTCTAATTCTTCTTGTTTTTCTTCATTTCTGTCATTGTATTCTCCTTGATACATAACAAATTCATTGTGACATCTTCCGAGCCTATTTATTCTCCTCTTTAAGTTTCTAATCTCTTCATTTCTTTTCTTCTCTTTTACAATTTCATAAGTTCCTCCTAATAAAATTCCAAGTCCCAATAAAGCACAATTTTTCTTTTTTAACATTTATTCCTCCTAGTGCGTATTCATAATACTTTTTGCAACTGTTCCACTCTTAAACATCATAAGTCCAAGAAGTAGAGCATATCCTAATATACTAAACAAGCTTGCGTGAATATCTGTAACCTGCACCGTCCTTATTAAAACAGTGTAGATACCTAAACATACCATCAAAAACAAACCTTGTAGTCCCAAGGCAAAAAGTCCCTTGATATAATTTGTTCCAATCTGACCCCATTCTTTATTTCCCATAGTCGCAAATGGAATGGATGATACTGATGAGTAGACATATATTTCAAACATACGCCCATATACTATTAATGTTATAACTAGTGATATTCCTTGAATTGCAATCCTTACAAGGCTCGTTTCAACTAGTATCATTAAAAGCTCACCTATTTCTTTTTCTTTTAATGTATCAACCATTGCAACTATCTGATCTCCTGAAACAGTGGCAGAAGTAGTGATTACCCCTGCCGCTTTGTTTACAAGATTTTGTGCCACATCAAAGACTGCCATTGAAAATTCAAAGGCATGGCTTGCAAGGTAGACTGCTATAAACATCTTTATAATGTATTTGAAAAACTCAAATGTATCCGTATCGTGCATATTATTCTTTTGCATAACCATATTTATGAGTTCAATACATAAAACTGCTGTTATGATAAGACCTGCTATTGGAACAATCACATTATCATTAATGTTTTTTATGAAGTTATATACTTCTCCATTCCAACCCATTGGTGTCTTCCCAACATCAGTTGCAATAACTCCTACCTTGTCATTTATATCTAAGAACATGGACTCAAGATTTGCTTTGATACCTCCGAGTAGCATATCCTTAAAAAATTCAGTTAGCTTGTCAAAGATACCAAACATAGACTTTCTCCTATTTTAAAGCATTTGCAAGTAGTGGAATTAATTTGATACCGATTAGCACAATTCCTCCACCAGCCATAAGCTGCTTAATACCTTGAGATTTAGCACCAGGGTTATCATTACCATAACCTTCCATTAAGTTAATAACTCCCCATGCTCCTAAACCTGCACCAATTGCAGTTACAAGTGTTTTTAAAACTCCAACTCCAGCTGTAAAAAATTCCATATTATTCCTCCTCGTTTTCTTTCTTATTTTCTATTTTGTTTAGTGATTTAACTATAAAATTCTTGTAGACCTTATCTCCTTTTTTGTTTTCTTTGAAATATCCAAAGACATGGATCAGATCTCCTTTTTCAAATTCTTTTGCAATTTCTACCTTTTCTCCATATACTGAGCAATTTGTATATTCTTTGCCTTTTCCATATTTTTTTACAAGAGCAAAATTTGCTACTTGAACACTTTCTCCATCTTTTTCAAATTCTGAAAATTCAGCTTCCTTAACTAAATTTGCATTAATATTTATCATTTCTCTATCCATTAATTTCTTCTCCTTAATCTATAAATTTCAATTAAAAAAGCGACTGGATCTATTTATTTCCAATCGCTATACATTATTCCTTATTAAATTGTTCTAAGTAGGAGCTCTTATCCTTAACATCTTAACCTCCTAATTTTGAGTATAAAAAAAGCAGTAAACTTTATAATTACTGCTTTAATAAAATATCCTATATTATTAATCATTAAATGAACAATCTCGACAAATACCACCTACATCTTCTCGCCTATCCTTAAATCCCTTTCCACATTTAGAGCAAATAAATGCATAATCATTATTGTAATTCTCCTCTTCTAAATAAGAGTCATCGTAGTCTTCTTCATTTTTGTTTATAGAATCTTGATCTATCTGAATTTCAATTATTTCAATATCTGTATATTCTTTATCATTATTAATATAAAAAGAATCTTCTTCGATATCATCTTTATTAATTAATCTTGTGACATTAACTATGACACTTCCACTAAATTCTTGTTCTATTGGTGGTGATTGTATGACTTCTTTTGTATCATCATCACGTCCCCAATAATCAAAGGATACACAACTTAAATTTATTAAATATTCTAGCTCATAAGTTATACTAACAATCTCGTCTGTAAACTCTTCATAAGTATCTAATATCTCATTGAATTCACAATTATTTATATCTAATTCTTCAATACCCTCACTTCCAATAACATACGATTCTAGATAATAATAGTTGTTATTATAAATACTGTCAACTATATCATTAGAAATATCTTGTTTTACTCTTTCTACATATGACACATCTTTTCTATTTAAATCTACATAAACATTAAAATCATATCTATCATATACTTTTGAAGCGAAATTCTGAAACATTCCTGTTGTTAAAAATTCAATATTTACATTTGGATTTTTTTCTTTAAATTCACTTAATAATTTATCGTGAACTACTAAATTATCTTGACTATCCTTACTCCACCAGTCTTCTTTTATATCATTCGTAATAAAAATAATATCTTTTACTGATTTTTCAACTGGTAAATCTAATATCTCTTTCCAAACAAATAAATCTCCAAATTTTTCAACTCCATCTTTATTAATGTCCTCATATCCAGGCGGAATTTTATATTTATACCTAAGTTCACCCTCTCTAATAATTTTTAATTGTTCACTAAACCTTATCCTATTACCTATCCTATTATTTTTTTCTAAATATGAAATAAGATTATCTATATCTTTAATTATTTCAGGAGAATCTGTTGTTATTTCATCATATTCAATACCAACACTATTTTTATAAGATTTGATTATTTGTTTTAATTCAACTAACTTGTTATTTAAATCATTCTCCAAATTTTTTCTTCCAAAATAATTATATTTAGATGATTTAATCAAGACACTCTCTAAATTTTTTTGACTCCTTTCAATTACTCTTAGTAAATCTTTTTCAAAATTTTGATACTTTTTTTTCAATTGTCCGAATACGCTATATTTATTTTTATTAAATTCTTTATACACTTGATTCGGAATCCATATTAAATCCTTACACTCCTTGAAAATTTCTAATATGTTTTTGCTACTATATAATGAATATCGAGCTAAGTCAAGTATTACATTTGTATCTAATACTATTATAGAGGTTTTTCTATTTATTATTTTTTTAAATTTTTCATAATTCAATTAAAGCACCAACCTTATTATTTAATTACATTCACAAAATTATTAAGTTTTTTCCATTTTCTAATCTTAGTCCTAAATGTTCCAAATGGTGCTACTGTATTTACATGGATAAATTTATATACTTCCCAAGTTGCAGTTTTTGTTGCTTCATCTGCCCATTTTCTCATATGTGGTTTAAATAATTCTTCCTCTGTAAGATTATCTATCAAAGAGTAAATATCTTCTATATTCTGTGATAGTTGTTCTTTTAATTCCTTTAACGATTTATGAGCATAGGTATCTGTAAACCATTGATACAATTCTCCAAGTTGATTCCACTTAAATTTGTCAGATGGCGTTTTAACCTCAATTCCCTTTTTTTCATCTTCTTCCCATTTCAAAACTAAAGTTGTCCAACCTACTTGATAGGCAAGATTTTCAGCTGGTGTCCTATCAACTTGATCTACTCTTTTATCTTTTAATTCTTCTGGGATATTATCAAACTCTGAAATATATTTTCCAAAAGTTTTCTTTATCTCATTTTTTAATTCTTCCTTACTTTCATAAGACCTCATATGCCTACCTCCATGGTTTATATAGATATTATACCAAAAATATTTTTATCCTAGGCTTAATTCATAATCTTGTAATCAAACTGTTCCTGTTTATTTTTATTTTATCTCTATTTGTTAAATACTCTTCCACATCAAACAAGTTTTTCTTATCATAATCTTCCAACAACTTGTAATTCTTATGCTTTGTAATATCGAATTTATCAGATAGAAAAGGTCTTACTCCTCTTAACTGATAAATACACTTACCGCCATCCATTACAGTTATTTCATCTTGACTCATAAGTTCCTTGCCAGTTTTTTGGTAATTTAGACCAAAAGATTTTTGATTGGATCTTGTTTCTGATGTGTTATATAGGTCTATGGTTTCTTTTCCTAAGGTTTCAGATAATTCTTTTACTGTTGTTTTTTCTTTTCCTCCTAAAAAGAGTGTAGAGTCGCAGTTACCAACTATTGTATCTGCATGGTCTTTATAGATTGCTTTTAATTGAGATTGTGCTTGCAGTATTATGCTTGCCGATATTTCTCTTGAACGAATTGTTGCAATCAATTTTTCAAATTTAGGAATTAATCCTATATTTGCAAACTCATCAAGTAGACACCTAACATGAACTGGAAGTCTTCCACCATACACATCATCTGCCTTATCACATAGAAGATTAAATAGTTGAGAATACATTATTGAAACTACAAAGTTAAAGGTATCATCTGTATCTGATATTATTACGAATAAAGCAGTTTTTCTATCTCCAATTTTATCAAGCTCTAATTCATCTTCGCTCATTAGTTCTCTAAGCTCTCTTATATCAAAAGGTGCAAGTCTTGCTCCACAAGATATTAGAATTGACTTGGCAGTTTTTCCTGTAACAACTTGTCAAGGACTTTCTAATCATTTTTATCGACTTTTTGATGTTTTTCTCTCTCCATTTCTCTAATCATTATGCGTTTTAATTTGTCTTGC
>NZ_JAOQJD010000005.1:0-161275 GCF_025566985.1 Aedoeadaptatus acetigenes | reverse complement strand
GTGCGTTCCATCGAACGTTTCATCCGCTACTACAACAACGATCGAATCAAAGAAAAGTTGGGTGGCTTGAGTCCGAAGCAATACCGTGAACGAATGAAATCTGCATAGAAAGAAGAGTATGTAAAACAAAATCGAGCAAGCGAAATGCTTACTCGATTAAGTCCAACTTTATGGGGTCACTCTAGATGAAGCGGCGAGGGCTTTTTATGGCGAATTTTCGAGTACAAAAAACGCAGCCCCCGAAGGCGCTGCGCCGGTTATTACCGCATGCGGTGTTTTTTGGTGATGTAGTCCTTGACGTTGATGACTTTTCCGTCGTCCAGATAAATGTAGAATTCCCAGCGGCTGATGATGCCGATGCCCACGCCCATAAGGGCCGCAACCGGTGCGATCACCGTCCAGATGGCGCCCAGGTTCATGGAGACGTTTAAGATCACTTCGTCTTTTTCGTCCATGATCACGAGTTTGGTGGCGTTGCCTTTTTCCCAGAAATCTTTCACGGCGTCGATGACTTCTTCGCCGAAATTGGAGATGGTGTCGGAAATGTCTTCCACTCGGGTCTTTTTGTCGTCTTTAAAATTGAAGCTTTCCTTTTGTTCTTCTTCGGCTCTTTCTTCGCCCATGAGCAGGCGAATGGCTTTATCCACGTCGCCGTCGGCGGAAAGCAGAGCCTCCCGCACGTCGCCGTAGCTTGCCCCGGTGACGGAAATCACGTAGTCGATTTTTTCCATGGTAATCATAATAATTGCCTCCTTGGTGTCGGAATTGTTTTCTTGTTCCTATTGTACCCGAAAGGCTTGAGGAAAAAAGGGCGGGGCGGCTTTATTTTACCTTTCTTTACCAAAGGTTAGATTTATTTACCGAAGATTTTCCCGCAGAGGGTTTTTGCCGTGTCCGTGCCAGCCAAACCGCCGATCCCCGTTTCGCGGAGGGAGGCGGGCATGGCGTCGCCCACTTCTTTCATGGCTTTGCAGACTTCGTCGAAGGGAATGATGCTGTACGTTCCGGCCAGAGCCATGTCGGCGCTGACCCGTGCGTTGGAGACGCCGGATGCGTTTCTGAAGGTGCAGGGGTATTGAACCAGGCCGCCCAAGGGGTCGCAGACCAAGCCCAAGATGTTCACGATGGCGATGGAGGCCGCATTTAGGCAGGTTTCCACATCGCCGCCGTAAAGCTGCGCCAAAGCCGCCGCCGCCATGGAAGAGGCCGCACCGCATTCCGCTTGGCAGCCCCCTTCACTTCCGGCGAAGGTGCCGTAGCCGGCGATAAATTGGCCGATGCCGATGGATGTTAAAAGGGCTTCCACCAATTCGTCGTCGGAGGCGTCGATGTCTTCCGCCGCCGTCACCAAAGCCGCCGGCACGATGCCGCAACTGCCCGCCGTGGGCGCCGCCACGATCACATCCATCTTTGCATTGGATTCAAAGGTGGAGAAGGCCCGCGCCATGGCGCGCAAAGTCTTTTCGTCGGTGACGAATTTCTTGCCGCTCTTAGAATACTCCCAGGTCTTTTTCCCGAAGTCCTTAATTAAATCGTGGTTTAAATTCGTGCCCGATTCCAAGGTGCGGGAAGTGGATTCCTTCATAATGCCCAGCATGTGGTGCAGTTCCTTTAAGATGGCGGCCTTCTTTTCCTCGTCGCCTCTGGACTCTTCTTCCAGCACGTAATCCGAAATCTTCCAGTCTTTTTCTCGGCATAATTCGATCAATGCCTTTGCCGTTTTAATCATGGTGTCTCCCTTGCATGGGTTTAATAATGTCCACGTATTTCGCAAATTCAAAGCGGGGATCCTTGAGGATCGGCTCCAAAATGGCGGGATCCACCGAGTGGGTGATCTCCGTGACCAAGGTCACCGTTTCGTCGATTTTGTTGGTGACCATGGTTTCGATATTGTAGTCGTTGTCCGTTAATATAGAAGAAACCAGGGCGATGACCCCTTTTTGTTCCTGATATTGTAAAATAAGGGTAGGGTATTGATTCTTAAACGCCACTTCGATGTCGTTAATGGCGACGATGAGCATATTTCCACCGCCGATGGAGGATCCCGTGACGGACAAATGGCCGCCATTGTCGTAGAAGAAAATAATCTCTACGGAGTTCGGGTGGCGATCCCCTAAATCCGTTTCCACAAATTCGTAGGCCAAGCCCTTTTCCTCGGCGATTTTAAAGCTGTCTCTCAGCTGTTCGTCGTCGGGCATAATGCCCAAGATGCCGCCGACCAGGGCCATGTCCGTGCCGTGCCCGCGATAGGTCGAGGCAAAGGAGCCGTGGAGATTGAAGCGCACCTTGTGAAAGGGGCTGTCTCCGCTAATGGCCAATGCGGCGTTTCCGATCTTGCAGGCTCCCGCCGTGTGGGAGCTGGAAGGCCCCACCATAATGGGACCGACCACGTCAAATGCCTTGTATCTTTTCATAATCCACCTCTATTCATTACTGTATTCATACCCCGTTTGCAATTGTATTCTATCACAGAATTGTTTCCGTCGTTAGGAGGAGCCATGGCTACACTTACCGTAAAAAATGTTCGCATCATCGATCCCGTGTCCCGGCGATACGAAACCGCCACCCTCACCGTCCCCGTGGAAGGCGCGGATAAAACCGTCGACGGCGAGGGCCTGATGGCCTTTCCCGCCTTTGTGGACGTGCACGTCCATTTAAGGGACCCGGGCTTTACAGAAAAAGAAACCTTGGACACCGGCGCCGCGGCGGCCCTACACGGCGGCTACGGCCACATTCTCGCCATGGCCAACACGAAACCCGTTATGACGGGAGGAGCCATCGCAGATTTCTACGCCCGGGCAAAGGCGCTGCCCCTTCACGCCTACACTGTGAGCGCCCTGACGAAGGACCTCAAGGGCGAAGTGCTCGTGGACATGGAAGAGGCGGCGCGCCTCGGGGCCGTGGGCTTTTCCGACGACGGCTTTCCCGTGGATAATATGGACCTGTTAAAAGAAGGCCTCCTTCGGGCCAAAGCCTTGGATCTGCCCGTGAGCCTTCACGAAGAAGATCCCGCCTATGTGAAAAATCCGGGGGTGGACAGCCGCTTTGCCCCCGCCTTCGGCCTTAAAGGCGCCGAGGCCATGGCGGAATACAGCCTCTCGGCCCGGGACCTTTCCCTGGCCCATTACCTGGGGGCGAAACTTGACATTCAGCACATTTCCTGCGCCCTCACCGCCCGCCTCGTGGCCGCCTTCGCCGAGTCCGGGGCCAAGGTGCTCGGCGAGATCACGCCCCACCACCTGACCATGACCGGGGAGGACGTGAAGACTTACGGCACCTTGGCGAAAATGAATCCGCCTCTGCGCACCGCCATGGACGCATCGGATCTTGCGAAATTTATCGGCCACGAAAACTTCTGCATCGCCACGGACCACGCGCCTCACACAGCGGAGGAAAAAAACAGGCCCCTGAAAAACGCCCCCTCGGGCATCACGGGTCTCGAGACCGCCTTCGTGCTCCTCTACACGGAGTTGGTGCTTAAGGAGAAATGCACATTGGAAGACCTTATCGCCGCCATGACGAAAATCCCGGCGGACTTTTACAAGCTGCCCCACAAAGGCGTCGCCGGCGGCGAATTCGTGCTCTTCGATCCCGAAGGCGAAACCGCGGTAGACGAGGCCTTCTTCCGCGGCAAAAGCCACAATTCTCCCCTGATCGGAAAGACGTTTAAGGGAAAAATAAAAGGCATTTGCGTCAAAGGCAAATACCATGCATTTGAATAAAAAAGGTTCTATGTCAACCATTGGGGAGTCTAGTGAAAACTAGGCTCCTTTTTGTTTTCCCAAATGCCATTCATCACCGATCTTTCGAACAGACAAAAAGCAGTTTTGTTCGGAAATGATGAAAGTTTTGCATCCCAAAGGCCACGCGCTTCACCGTCTTGATCTTGTTGTGCGTTCCTTCCACGTAGCCGTTACTCCACGGGTAATCAAAGCTGTTGGTAATCTCATCGAACCAGTTTTTGTAGGCGCGCAAGCAGTAGCGCCACTCCTTTAGCCCGCCTTTCTTTGCCTCTTCCATCCACTTTGAAAGAGCCACACTCGCTGTTTCTTTGTCTTTCTGAGAAAGGACGTAGGTGTAAAAGCCTTCTTTTAGGACGTAGGCGGTTCGAATGGCATCACTCTTTTCAAGCATGGTGGCGACAAGGCTTTTCTCTGCTTCGGTCAGGTCTTTCGCCGGCTTTTTTAGGAGGCTGCGGCTTCGTTTAAACCATTTTCTTTCCGTCGCCGTCATCCGTTTCTGTTCCCGCTTCCGCACATTTTCCAAGGCCCAATGGACTTGGCGGATGAAATGGTAGCGGTCAATGACATGGGTACTCTGTGGAAAGAAGGTTTCTCTCACGCCTTTAAAGGTGCCGCACATATCGCTGACAAAGATCTCGACGCCGCGTCGTTCCGCTCGATCAATGGAAGAGAAATAAGCGGCTAAATCCTTGCCGTAGCGCGTCGGAAGGATATCGATGATTCGATGGGCCTCCCCATCGGCCAAGGTGGTTTGGTACTTGCTTCCGCCGCTATCGCCCTTAAACTCGTCGATGCAAAAGACGCGAGGCAGCCGTTGACGGGGCACAAACAGACAAGCCACGATACGGAAAATACTCGTCGTTGAAATGCCCACTTCCCGCGCCAACTCCGACACAGAACGAATATCCCGAAAAGCATCCACCACATAAGCAATTAAACGCTTTGTCATCTGCTTGCCCTTGGCGACAAAGGAAAGAGGTGCCTCAAAGCGCGCCCCGCAATCCTTGCAATCATACCGTGTCTTCTTAACCCGCAGAAGCACGTGCTTGCGCCGCATCGGTGCGTCCCGAAGGACTTGCTCCCGGTGATCGTGGACCCAGGCGTGGGTCGAGCCACAGTGAGGACAAACCCGATCATGAACGGGTTTGCAGTCAATGGTAATGAGCCGTCTTTCTTCTAAAACAGCGGTAACCTCGACGTCTTGGATTCCTAAAAGTAATGTGGTAATATTGTTTTGCACTTGTTTGACCCCCTTTATTATGTTGTGGTGATTTAATTTTAGGCGATAGGGAAAACAAGTGCTATCTTTTTGCACCTTGAATTTACAATCTAAGTGCAACAAAAAATGATCCACCGTTTTCTGGTAAAATTGTGTCGACGAAAACCAATCAACCAGGAGGAACGATGAATCATTATTCTCATTTTACACTAAAAGAGCGTGAGTTGCTAAAGCATTATATGGATATCGGCTTAAATCAATCTGAGATAGCCATCAAATTAGGACGCAACAAGTCGTCAATTTGCCGTGAGTTAAAGAGAAACTCTTTACAAGGTAGTTATTTACCTTGTGATGCACAGGCACTTTACACCACTAGAAGAAAAGCATGTCGTCCCCAAAAGAAGTTAGACGATGCCGTCCTTTTCCAAAAGGTAAAGTCTCTATTCTTAGAGCATCAGTGGTCTCCGGAACAGATCGCTGCCCGATTAAAATACGAAGAGAGTGTTTATAGCATTAGCTTCACTACAATCTATCGAGCCATTTATTCCGGCCTTTTTGACGAGCCGAATCTCTCTAGGGGCAATAGAGGATGTATTAGAAAATTAAGACATCGCGGAAAAACAAGGCATACCAAGTCCTATGAAGAAAAACGCNCCACATAAGCAATTAAACGCTTTGTCATCTGCTTGCCCTTGGCGGCAAAGGAAAGAGGTGCCTCAAAGCGCGCCCCGCAATCCTTGCAATCATACCGTGTCTTCTTAACCCGCAGAAGCACGTGCTTTCGGCGCATCGGTGCGTCCCGAAGCACTTGCTTCCGGTGATCGTGGACCCAAGCGTGGGTCGAGCCACAGTGAGGACAAACCCGATCATGAACGGGTTTGCAGTCAATGGTAATGAGCCGTCTTTCTTCTAAAACAGCGGTAACCTCGACGTCTTGGATTCCTAAAAGTAATGTGGTAATATTGTTTTGCACTTGTTTGACCCCCTTTATTATTTTGTGGTGATTTAATTTTAGGCGATAGGGAAAACAAGTGCTATCTTTTTGCACAAAAATATCCATTGAGGAGCTTACTCCCCAATGGATATTATAGAGCCAAAAATACATAAAAAAGAGACAAACCCCGAGTTTTGTTCGGAGTTTGTCTGCAGTCTGAATCCATGCCTCGCAGCATGGATTTTTTGTTTAAAGAATTCGAACCATTTTCGGCCGGGCTTCATTGGCGTGTTTCTTGTCGACGGTTCGCAGGATAAAGTAGCTAACGACGAGAGACAGGGCGCCGAAAATAAAGATATAGAGATCTCTTCTCTCCATGGGATCGGGGAGAATAAATTGCCCCAGGCCGATGGCCAGTAAAAAGGCGATCAAGGGAATGCCGTAGAGTTTGTAAATGGAGTGGAGCACGAAATTGTCGTTGACGAACAATTCCACGCTGTCCCCTTCTTCGGCATTTAATTCGTTGGGAACGGAAATAAATTCCGATTTCGATTCACAGGCCGTGCTCTCGCAGACCGCACAGGCGGAGCCGCAAGCGCCCTTTCTGCTTACTTCCATATAGGCGAATCCGTCTTTTACGGATAAAATGTGTCCGATTTGGATCATAAGATCACTCCTCTATAACGCGAATGTGAACTTCCTCTAATTGTTTTTCCGGTAAGGATACCGGTGCTCCGGTGAGCAAATCGCTGGCGGATTGGGTCTTCGGGAAGGCGATGACGTGGCGCATGTTCTTTTCACCGGTTAAAAGCATGATTAAGCGGTCGAGTCCGTAGGCCAAGCCTCCGTGCGGCGGCGCGCCGTAGCGGAAGGCCTCGATGAGGAAGCCGAACTTTTCTTCAGCTTCTTCCGCGGTGAATCCCAAAGCCTTGAACATGCGGGATTGAATCTCGCTGTCGTGGATACGAATGGATCCGCCGCCCATTTCATCGCCATTAATGACGATGTCGTAGGCTTTTGCGCGACAAGCGCCGGGATCGGATTCCAGTTTATCCAAATCTTCGTCCATGGGCGATGTGAAGGGATGGTGCATGGCCACGTAGCGGCCTTCTTCCTCGTCGTATTCGAACAAGGGGAATTCCACGATCCACAAAGGCGCGATGACATCTTCGGGGATCATGCCCATTTCATCGGCAATGTGGTTTCTCAAATTACCCAGGGCGGCGTAGACCGTGGCATTTTTGTCGGCCACGAAAAGCACCAAATCGCCGGCTTTGGCTTCAAGTTTTTCCAGGATTTTATCCATGGTTTCATCGCCGATGAATTTTAAAATCGGCGATTGAATTTCGTCTTCTTTCACCTTGGCCCATGCCAGACCCTTGGCTTTGAAGTCTTTCACAAAGGCCTCAAGCTTGTCGATCTTCTTGCGGGAATAGAAATCGGCGCCGCCTTCTACGACGATGGCGCGGACGCTGCCGCCACTTTCCACGGCAGAGGTAAATACCTTGAAGCCGCAGTCCTTTACTAAATCGGAGACGTCTTTTAATTCCATGCCGAAGCGCACGTCGGGCTTATCCACACCGTAGCGATCCATGGCCTCTTGATAGGTCATGCGATCGAAGGGAACGGCCAAGTCTTTGCCCAGAACTTCTTTAAAAAGCATCTTTAAATACCGTTCGTTGACTTCGATGACATCTTCCGCTTCCACAAAGCTCAGTTCCATGTCGATTTGCGTAAATTCCGGTTGACGGTTGAAGCGCAAATCTTCGTCCCTGAAGCAGCGGGCGATTTGAATATAGCGATCAAAGCCTGCCACCATGAGCAATTGCTTCATAAGTTGCGGCGATTGAGGCAGGGCATAAAATTCCCCGTCGTGAATGCGGCTGGGCACCAAGTAGTCCCGCGCCCCTTCCGGCGTGGGCTTATTTAACATAGGCGTTTCAACTTCCACGAAGCCTTCGCTGTCGAAGAAGTCCCGCGTTAATTTATATACCCGAGAACGGGTGCGTAAAATCGACTGACTGCGGGGCTTTCTCAAGTCCAGGGTACGGTATTTTAAGCGCAAGTCGTCGGAAACATCGTCGTCGTCTTTGACGTAAATCGGCGGGACATCGGATTCGGATAAGATCTTTAATTCCGAAGCCAACACTTCGATCTTGCCGGTGGGAATATGTTCATTCACGGAGCTCCTCATGCGAACGGCGCCTACGACGGCGACGCAAAATTCCGAGCGAAGCTTCGTCGCCTTTTCGAAAATGGCTTCGTCCGTGTCCCCGTCGAATACCACTTGGACAATCCCCGTGTAATCGCGAAGATCAGCAAAGACAATGGACCCGAGATTTCTGGATTTTTGCACCCAGCCCATAAGGGTTACGGATTCACCGATCTGTTCTTCTCTTAAATTTCCACAAAAATGACTGCGTTTTAATCCGCCTAATGCTTCTCCCATGATGCCTCCTAGCAAATTCTGTTTTCTATTTTCTTCATCCAATAGGATTTCTCGTCGCCTGTTGATTCTTCGGCCAGAGCCTCCCACACGTATTTGGCGCCGTGATCCATACCTTGGCAACCGGCCAGTAAAAAGACGTCCTCTTCTCCGACCTTACTCCATACCGCATCGATGGCGCTTTTTAAATCGTCCACCACGGGCACGTCGTAACCGGCATCGGCCATGACTTCCTTAAAAGCGGCCAATTCCGCATCCGTTACCGCGTCCTTTTTCGTAACCACTTCCTCGCTCCTGGTAGCTACAAAGGTCTTAAGGGGAAGCTTGTGCATCCACTTAACCATTTCCAAGGCATTGTCGCGATTTAACTCAGTCCCTCTTCCGCCTCGCACGGCGTAGAGAAGGTGGAGGTTCTTGTATTCCATGTGACACAAGGTTTCCAGGGTGACGGCGATGTTTTTTTCATTGGCAAAGTGATCGTCCAGGATCATATACTCTTTATTATAGATCAATTCGAAGCGTCTTTCGACCCCGGAAAAATTTTGCATGGCTTTTTGAATCACCGCGCCATCCACGCCTTCCAACAAACCGTAAGTAATGGCGATCATGGCGTTTAATACGGAGTGGTAACCGGCGACTTCCAATTGAATGGGAAGTACCATGGGCTCCAAAGACCAACGCTCGCTGTGATGGGCCCTACGCACGACATAATTAAATTTCGCAAAGCCCGTGGACAAATCAATGGCCTCGATGCCAATGGATGCGTCTTTTTCGATGCCCGCCGTAAACACGTCGCCATTCGTCTTTTCAATCAGCCCTTCGATAAGGGGCGCGTCGACATTCAGGATGACCGCCGTCTTCTCGTCGGCGTGACGAATCAAGCGGCTCTTGTAGTGAAAGTAGTTTTCAAAGGTGCCGTGTTGCTCCAAGTGCTCCACGGAAATATTGTTGAAGCTTACAATATCGTAGTCGATGCCCCTGCTTCTGTATAGTTCCTGGGCGGAAGAGGACACTTCCATGACCACCACTTCCACGCCAACGTCCGCCATGTCGCGCAAATGCTTTTGCAGATGAATGCTCTCCGGCGTCGTTAAAATGGATGGAATGGACACGTCTTTGTACTGCACTTCCACCGTGCCGACGACGCCGACCTCATAGCCCGCCTCCTTGAATATGTCGCGAATCATATAGGCCGTGGAGGTCTTGCCGTTTGTGGCCGTGACGCCGAACACCTTCATTTCCTTCGACGGATGATCGTAAAACGTGCATGCCAAATCGGCCAGGGCGATTCGCGGATTTTTTACCAAAATCTGCGGTATCTCGTCGTCGGTGAAGTGATCGACCACGGCCAAGGCGGCGCCCTTTTCTTTGGCTTTTTGAATGTAATCGTGGCCGTCGGCCAAAACTCCCTTCATGGCGACGAAAATATCTCCTTCGCCGATTTCTCTCGAGTCGTTGGAAATGTGTTCGACGAGGTGATCCTCGTCGATGACGCCTTTTTTATCAATGATTTCTATGGCGTCTAAGAGTTTTTTTAATATCATAGTACGTCTCCCAAATACTTCGCCTTCTTCTTAAGCACCTCGCTGAAGCGGTCCGTGTAGTCCCGCATGTTTCTGAAATTTGAAAATTTTCGAATGGTATTTCCCCGGGAGTCCACCAGTTTCGTCGTGGCGGACATGCCCACGCCGACGACGGTATGAATTTCTTCCATCATGACCATGTTGTAGATAGATTCCGTGCCATCTTTTGCGTAGCCGATATTGGCACCGTTGCCTAAAATCCGCTTCTGCCGATACAGGTAGTAGGGATGGTAGCCCTTTTCTTTCAAAAAACCCATGGCGTAGCTTTCCATGGAGCGCGTGTTTTTTACAAAAACGCTGTTGTTTTCAAAAAGCTTCGAACCGTTTTTCAAAGACAGCATGTGGACGGTAATATTCTCCGGCTCCAGGGCGCAGAGCTTATTTAAGGTATAGTCCACATCGTCTACGGTTTCGTCGCCGAGACCTAAGATCATGTCCATATTCACCTGAAGATCGGTCTTTTTCCGCACCAATTCGTAGGCCGTTAAAATATCTTCGGCGCTGTGCGGCCGTTTTACCGCCTTCAGCGTGCGATCCACCATGGTCTGGGGATTAATGCTGATCCTCGTCACGGGATAATCGCGAATCATGTCCACCAATTCCGTCGTAATGGTTTTGGGCCTGCCGGCTTCCAGGGTAAATTCCTTCGGCGTCAAATGGCGAAGCTCCTGAAAAATTTTCTCAAGATCCGCCACGGGAATGGACGTGGGGGTACCGCCGCCGATGTAGATGGTCTCCGGTGAAGTGCCCATTTTATTAAGAACGAAGGACAGCTCCTTTAAGAGATAATCCATGTAAATTCGCACGGCCTCTTTGTTGTCGCTGCCGATGGTGGGGTAGCTGCAGTATTCGCAGCGCGTCGGACAAAAGGGAATGTGAATATACAACGAATAGCCACGGCCCCAATTTTCGCCGATCAGGGCGCTTTCTCGCTTCGCAATGCGCATCAGTAAAGACGCCACGTCGGGATCGATGAGGTAATCCTTCGTCAAAAGCTTCATCACACCGGCGTCGCCTAATTCTCGTCGATGCTTTTGCAAAAATTTAATGGGCCGGGTCCCTGTTAAGCTTCCCCAAAGAGAGGGCTCTTTGTTCGGATGATCCACTTCCGATGCGATCCAGGCGCTGATCTTTCGCTTCAACTCATATTCGTCGGTGCCGCCAAAGGTGTTCTCGTATTGATCGTCGTCGATTATTAAGGTTACGTGTTTATTTTCAGCTGTCGTGTCGATAATTAAAAACAGCTCGCCGGATGTCTCGTAAGCAGGAAAATAGATTCGAAGCAGCTCGTAAAATGTGTGCAACTCCGAATCTGTGCCGTTAACTATTCGAATCATAAAATCTGCCGCATAAAGGGATTCATGCGTTTTTCCGTGCCGATGGTCGTGGCAAATCCGTGTCCGGAAAGCACCTTTAAATCCTCATCCAATTTCGATAGCTTGACGAGGGATTCCATAATGGCCGCCACGTCGCCGCCGGGAAAATCCGTGCGGCCGATGGAACCTTGGAACAGGGTGTCGCCGGTGAAAAGCGTATCGCCGTATAGGTAACAGACGCCCCCCGGCGTATGACCCGGCGTAAAGAGAACCTTCACATCGCCTGCTTTGAAAGAAATAATATCCCCGTCTTGTAAGAGAACATCGGGATTTTTGTTCGGGAGCTCGCCGCCGAGCATGGCGACAAACTGAGGCGATTGGCTGAGGAAGTTTTCCAATTCATCTTTGTGCATATAAACCTTCACGCCCAAGGCGTCGCGCACTTTATTTAATGCGGAAATGTGATCTCCGTGGCCGTGGGTGAGTAAAATCCCTTCGATCGCTAAACCTAAATTTTTAACGTAGGCGAGGATCTTTTCAGCTTCCGCGCCGGGATCGATGATAAATCCGTTTTTGTCGTCATCGTAGACGATGTAACAATTCGTCGTACCGCCGACTAAGAGCGTATCAATTGCCATTAAAAACTCCTTTCGCTGTCGATTAAAATGGTTACCGGCCCGTCCGCCACCATATCGATGGCCATGTCCGCACCGAAGACGCCGCGAGCGACTTTATGGCCCTTGGATTCGATGTAGGCGATCAGATCTTCGTACATGGGCTCCGAAATTTCGCCTTTCGCCGCCCGAATGTAGCTGGGCCGATTGCCTTTTTTCGCGTCACCGTAAAGGGTAAACTGGCTGACCACCATGATTTCGTTCTGGCTGTCGCCTACATTGACATTCATCACGCCGTTTTCGTCATTGAAGACGCGCAGCCCCACGATTTTGTTGCCGATGTATTCCATGTCTTTTTTCGTATCGGAATCCGTGATGCCGACCAAGACCATAAGGCCTCCGCCGATGGAGGAGACTTCTTCCCCGCCGACGGATAGGGTTGCTCGTTTTACCCGTTGAATAACTGCTCGCATACTTCCTCCTTAACCGCTTACCCGATAAGCTTCATAGACATTTTCCACACGCTCCAATTTTTTCAACAATCGTTCCAATTCGTCGATGTGGTGAATGCGAACCACCGTGCGAATAATCAAATTGTGGTCCTTGTCCTCTCTGGCGGAGAGGTTTTGAATGTCCAGTCGGGCGTCGTGAATTCGATTGGCGATGTCGGCCAAGACATTGTTCTTGCTTGCGGCTCGCACTTCAATTTCCGCACTGTACATTTCCTTTTCGTCGATTTCCCAACGCACGGGAATAAGGCGATCTTCGTTCATATTGTTTTTCAGATTAATGCAGTCGGAACGGTGAATGCTCACGCCGCGACCCATGGTAATAAAGCCCACGATCTCATCCCCCGGAACCGGCGTACAACATTTGGCGATGCGCACCTTCACATTGTCGATGCCCTTCACCACGATGCCGCCGGCATTTCGGTGGTTCTTCGACTCTTCCTGTACGGCGATGTCTTCCACGGTCATATTTTCCGCCATGGCTTTGCGCTTTTCTTCCTTGGCGTATTCTTCAAGCTTCGCCGTCACTTGGCGCACACTCATGCTGCCGTAGCCGACTTGTGAATAGAGGTCGTTTAAATTGTCGAACTTCAGCCGTTGGCGCACGTCCTCCATCCAATCGTCGCGAACAAATTCCGACGGCCGGTAGCCCAGGCGCTTCGCCTCCTGCTCGATCATGGCCCGGCCCTTTTCGATGTTTTTGTCCCGGTCCTTGACCTTGAAGTACTGTTTTATTTTCGTGCGAGCCTGGGGACTGGCGACGATGGAAAGCCAATCCAAAGAAGGCTCGGAATTTTTATTGGTGATGACTTCGACGATTTCGCCGTTTTTTAATTTGTGGCTCAAGGAAACGATGCGGCCGTTGATTTTCGCACCGACACAAGTATTTCCCACTGCCGTATGCACCCGATAGGCGAAGTCGATGGGCGTGGAATTGTCGGGCAGATTAATGACGTCGCCGTTCGGCGTAAAAACGAAGACCTCGTCGGCAAAAAAGTCGACCTTCAGCGTTTCCATAAACTCGTTCGGGTCTTTTAAATCCTTTTGCCATTCCAGCAGCTGTCTGAGCCAGGTTAAGTTTTCGTCGAAGGAGGTGGATTTCTTCGCCCCTTCTTTGTACTTCCAGTGAGCGGCGATCCCGTATTCCGCCGTCTTGTGCATTTCCCAGGTACGAATTTGCACCTCGAAGGTTTCGCCATTGTCGTCGATAACCGTCGTGTGCAAAGATTGGTACTTATTCTGCTTCGGCATGGAAATGTAGTCTTTGAAGCGGCCGGGAATGGGCTTGTACATGGTGTGTACCACGCCCAAAGCCCCGTAGCAATCCTTCACGTCGTCGACGAGAATGCGGATGGCCTGCAGGTCGTAGATCTCTTCGAAGGTCTTTCCCTTCTTCATCATCTTTTTATAGATGCTGTAAAAGTTTTTCGGTCGACCGTTAATGTCTGCGGCGATGCCCATGCGCTTCAACTGCTTGGAAATGTCGTCGATCAAGGATTGAATCAATGCTTCCCGCTCGCTCCTACGGCGGTTCACCATATCCACTAAATTGTAGTAATTTTCGGGATCCAGGTAGCGCAGAGACAAATCTTCCAATTCGCTTTTTACGCGACTCATCCCCAAACGATCCGCCAGGGGCGCGTAGATTTCGATGGTCTCCAGCGCCTTGTCGTGCTTTTTCTCCGGCGTCATGTATTCCAAGGTGCGCATATTGTGCAGGCGGTCGGCGAATTTTACGATGACCACGCGAATATCTTTCGCCATGGCCAAAACCATCTTGCGAATATTTTCCGCCTGCTTTTCCTGTTTGGTCTGGTAGGAAAGCATTTTTAATTTCGTCACGCCTTCGACCAAAATGGCGACTTCTTCGCCGAAACGCTCTTTTACATCGTCGTAGGTGACGTCCGTATCCTCGATCGTATCGTGCAAAAGGCCCGCGATGATCGTGGAAACGTCCATGTTCATTTCAGCTAAAATGAGCGCAACATTGAAGGGGTGGACGATATAATCCTCCCCTGAATTGCGCTTTTGGCCTTCGTGATGTTTTTCGGCATAGTCGTAAGCTTCGCGAACTTTATCTACATCGGCCTCCGGGTTGTAAGACAAGATTTTTTCAATCAATTGTTCAATCATAGTATCACCGTTTAGATCGTCTTAAGTCTTCGATTTGAAATTGAAGCGTATTTCTGTTATTAAATGTGTCGATGGTGGGCACATAGGCCATGTCGATGCATAGGCTGCCGTCCGGTGCCTTCGCCTCATTGGCAAAGGCCAGAAATTCATCCGCCGGCATAAAGAGAATGCCGTCGTAGCGCGCCTGATTGTAGAATAGCTCCAATTTAATTACATTTCTATTCTTACCTAAAATTCGGTACTGTGAAACATAGACCCCGGTTGCGCCGAAAAGCGGTTTGGGATTTCCGTTTCCGAAGGGCTTCAGGCGATTCAGTCGCTCCACAGTTTCAGCACTCACCTTGTCGAGCTGCATAATCGTATCCAGTCGCACACGAGGGATCAAATCTCTGGGATCCAAATCGCTTTTTTCGATGGCATCGAGCTTAAAGGCGATAAACTGATCTTTTCTCAAGCTTAAGCCGCAGGCCATGGCGTGGCCGCCGAAGGAGGAAAGGTATTTTTCGCTCTTTCGGATCTGCTCCACCATATTATAAGCGTCGATGCTTCTGCCTGATCCCTTCAGACCGTCTTTGCCCGAGGTAAGTACGATGCAGGGGCGATGATATTTGCCCTTAATGCGCCCGGCGATAATGCCGGCGATGGACTCGTCGATGGTTTCATCTTTTAAAATGTAAATGGGCTGCACCCTTTCCTTGGGACTGGCCAATTGTTTTTCCAAACGGGCCAGGCCTTCGGTGGTTAAATCTTGGCGCTTTCTGTTCAATTCCCGCAAATAGGCGGCGGTCTTTTTTGCGAAATCCTCGTCTTCCGTTAAAAACAGTTCCACCCCGTCGGCGGCCGTATCCAACCGGCCCGCCGCATTAATGGTGGGACCTAAAATAAAACCTAGATGGTAGGCGTCGATGTCGCCTTTTATACCGGCTGCATCTCTCAGAGCATTTAAGCCGATGTTTTGCGAACGATTCAATTGTTCCAAACCGCAAGTGACCAGATCTCTGTTTTCGCCAATAAGCTCCATGACATCGCACACCGTCGCTAAGGCGGCAAAACCGATCAGGTCTTTATCCATGGTCTCGATATTTCCCGAAATCGTATAGAGATAGTTAATAAAATAATATGCCAAGGCGCCGCCGCACAAGCCTTTGAAGGGATAGCTGCAGGCTTCTTGATGGGGATTGATAATGGCGTCGGCATCGGGCAGGACTTCCTCGCCTTCTCGTCGCACCAATTGATGGTGGTCGATGACGATGACTTTCAGGCCAAGGGCTTTCGCCTTTTGGATGGCTTCAAACTGCGCAATACCATTGTCGCAGGTAATGATCGCCTCCACGCCGTCACGAGCGGCTTCTTCGGCCATATAGGGCTTCATTCCGTAGCCGTCTTCCCGTCGATGGGGCAAGCGATAGTCCACATCGTAGCCGAGTCCACGCAGGCCTTTCATGAGAATGGTCGTGCTCATGACGCCGTCGCAGTCGTAATCGCCGATGATGCGGATTTTTCCCTTGACGCTCTGAACGAGATTGCCCGCCTTTACCATATCTTTTAATGCGATGGGCGAATGGATGTGATCCATCGAAGGGTGCAGATAGTTTTGAATCTTTTCTTTCGTGTCCACGCCGCGATTCACCAGAATGCGAAACTCCCATTCCTGCAGGCCCAATGCGCGAAAGTCGATGGATTCTTTCGGTTGTTCGTTTTTAATAGACCAGTACTTCATTCTTCACTCTGCTCATTGGCATAGACACTGAGGGCGCATTCCAGGCGCTTGCGCTCCATTTGGCAACCGATGTCGAAGGGCTCGTAAATGTCGCCGTTGTTGTGGTAGGCGTTGGCGTGGCAACCGCCACTGCAAAAATACTTGGCCCAGCAATCGGTGCAGGCCCCTTTATGAAAGACGTCGGCTTTGTGGAAGTGGTCTTGCAGATCTTTGTTCACGATGCCATCGTCCACATTTCCCAGGAGGAAATCTTCCTCGCCGACAAATTGATGACAGGGATAAATATCCCCCGTCGGCGTCACGGCCACGTATTCGCTTCCCGCGCCGCAGCCGATGCTTTTTTTGTAAGCGCAGGGGCCGCCGGAGAGATCGATCATGTAGTGGAAAAAGAGAAAATCGGGATCCTCTTTGCGAATGCGCAAATAGTCTTCGCTGAGCTTTTCGTACTCTTTCAGGATTTGATCCAGATGCTCTTCGCGAATGGCGTATTCCTCATTGGGATCGGTGACCACCGGCTCCATGGAGGTCTTCTCAAAGCCCAAATCGTGGAACAAGATAACGTCTTTCGAAAAGTCTAAATTGTGATTGGTAAAGGTGCCGCGAATGTAGTAATCCTTGTCTCCTCGGGAGGCGATTAATTTTTGAAAATTCGGAACGATGGTGTCGTAGCTGCCTTTTTTGTTGACCGTGGGACGCATGGCGTCGTTGATTTCCTTGCGGCCGTCAATAGACAGGACCACATTGGCCATTTCGCGGTTCAAATACTCGATATTTTCATCGTTCAGCAAAAGGCCGTTGGTCGTCATAGTGAAGCGGAAATTCTTTCCGTAGGCTTTCTCCCGTTCTCTGCCGTAGCTAACCAGCTCTTTTACCACATCGAAATTCATCATGGGTTCGCCGCCGAAAAAGTCGACTTCTAAATTACGGCGGTTTCCGGAGTTTTCCAAAAGAAAATCCAAGGCTTTTTTCCCGGTCTCGAGATCCATGACCATGCGCTCGCCGTGGAAATCCCCCTGAGAGGCGAAACAGTAGGCGCAGCGCAAATTACAGTCGTGGGAGACGTGAAGGCACATGGCTTTAATGTGGCAGTCCGGATTAAAGCCGCTTAAATCCACCGGCGTGTCCTCACAGTAGAGCAGGCCCTCTTCAATAAGGTAATCCAGCTCATCGTAGCCCTGTGCCACCTCACGAGGATCGTAGCGACCTGTGTATTTTTCCACCATGGCCTCTTTCGACAAATCCAACATGTCTGCGGCCATGTCGAAAATCATGGGATCAACTACGTGCACCGCCCCCGATGCCACATCAAGTAATATATGCTTGCCATTTCCTTGAAAACGATGAATTTTACGCACAAATTTCCCCTTCTAAAAGAAAAAGGTGTGGGAATCCCACAACCTTATCTGTCCTTATTTTCGCACTTTTGATTGCCGACGGTACAAGAGGTCTTGCAGGCCGATTGGCAAGAGGTTTGACATTCGCCGCAACCGGCTTTTTCTAAACCTTTACGCAGTGAACGTTTCGTCAGTGTTTTTATGTATTTCATAAAATGCTCCTATTCTTCCTCTTCGTCTTCTTCTTTTTCAGCTTTCCGTCCCGACGGTTTCAAGACATTCTTGACCGCCCATTTCATAATTTCCAAGCGCGTCTTCATGCCCGTGGATTCGATGACGATCACATCGGCCTTCACCTGCACGATCTTTCCGACGATGCCGCCATAGGTATAGATAACGTCGCCGACGGCCAGATTCTCCATCATTTCTGCCGCTTCTTTTTCCTTCTTTTTATTCGGGCGAATAATACCGAAGTAAAAGATGGCGATCATTAAAACGACAGAGATGAGTGTAGGGACCATTGAATTTCCCCCACCGATCGCTCCCAGCGGGAAAAGACCATCTCCAAATTCCATACATACCTCCTATCTATTTCTTATTATTATAACCATATTTTCCGTAAAAGTCATCTTTATATTGAAGGAAGTTGTCTTCTTCTATGGACTTTCTTATATTGTCCATGAGATTTAAGAGAAAATACAAATTGTGGTAACTGGCCAGGTGCATGCCGAGAATTTCATTAGCTTTAAACAAGTGGCGAATATAGGCTCTGGAGTAATTTCGGCAGACGTAGCAGTCGCATTCCTCGTCCAGTGGCCGGAAATCGTGAGCGTATTGGGCGTTTTTTATGACGAGCTTTCCGTGGCTTGTCATGCAAGTGCCTTTTCTCGCGTTACGCGTGGGAAGGACGCAGTCCGCCATGTCGATGCCCCTTTCCACGGCCTCAAAGAGAAAATCCGGCGTCCCGACGCCCATGAGGTAGCGGGGCTTGTCTTTCGGCATAAAGTCCGTGGTGTAGTCCAGAACGTCGCACATGGTTTCGATGGGCTCGCCTACGGAGAGGCCGCCCACGGCGTAGCCGGGAAAATCCATGGCCACCAGTTGCTCGGCGCTTTGTCTCCGAAGGTCCTTGAACATGCCCCCTTGGATAATGCCGAAGAGGTTTTGCCCCGGCTTGTCGTCGTGGTAGATCTTACAGCGCTCGGCCCAGCGACTGGTGCGCTCGGCGGAATGCATAATATAATCTCTTGATGCGGGATAGGGCGCGCATTCGTCGAAGGCCATAATAATGTCCGAGCCCAAGATGTGCTGGATCTCGATGGATTTTTCCGGTGAAAGGAATTGCTTCGATCCGTCGATATGGCTGCGGAAAGTGACGCCCTCTTCTGTGATTTTCCGTCGGTGAGACAAACTGAAGACTTGAAAGCCGCCGCTGTCCGTTAAGATCGGGCCGTCCCAATGCATAAATTTATGCAGGCCCCCGGCCTCTTGAATGATCTCCGTGCCCGGGCGCAGGAACAAATGGTAGGTGTTTGACAATATAATCTGCGCACGAATGGCCCTGAGATCTTCCGGCGTCATGGTCTTGACCGTGGCCTGGGTGCCCACGGGCATGAAGATCGGCGTTTGGATTGTTCCGTGATCGGTTTCGATGACGCCTCGCCGCGCCTTCGTATTCGAAGATTCATGGGTTAATGTAAATTTCATGATTCTCTCTTTTCTATAAACATGGCGTCGCCGAAACTGAAAAAGCGGTAGCCTTCTTTCACGGCGTGGCCATAGGCTTTCAGTATGGCGTCTTTTCCGTAAAAAGCGGAAACCAGCATAATCAAGGTGGATTCCGGCAAGTGGAAATTCGTCACGATGGCGTCGACGATTTTAAATTCGTAGCCGGGATAGATAAAAATCGACGTGTTGTCGGAATCGGCGCAGATCTTGCCGTTTTTTTGCATGCAGCTTTCCAAGGTGCGAATGGAGGTGGTGCCCACGGCGATGACTCTGCCGCCGTTTTTCTTGGCGCGATTGATGGCCTCGGCCGCCTTCTCGTCGATTTTATAGTACTCGCTGTGCATTTCGTGGGATTCCACCTCGTCGACTTTAACCGGGCGGAAGGTTCCGAGGCCCACGTGGAGGGTAATCTCCGCGATTTCCGTGCCCTGCGCGCGAATGGCATCCAAAAGCTCTTGTGTAAAATGCAGGCCCGCCGTGGGCGCCGCAGCGGAGCCTTCGTATTTGGCGTAGACCGTCTGGTAGCGATCCTTGTCCTTTAATTTTTCATGAATGTAGGGCGGCAGAGGCATTTCGCCGAGGCGTTCCAAAATCTCGATAAACACGCCTTCGTAGGAAAAGCGAATGTGGCGCAAGCCGTCTTCCGTCACCGCTTCCACTTTTCCCGTAAGGCCCTCGCCGAATTCGATGGTGCCGCCGACTTTCATCTTTTTGCCCGGGCGCGCCATGCACTGCCAAAGATCCTTTTCGATTTCTTTTACGAGAAGCACTTCAATGTGCTCCTCTTTTTCCGGACGATGGCCGTAAATCCGCGCGGGAAGAACCTTCGTGTTATTAATCACCAGCACATCTTCGGGGCGAATGAATCGAAGAATGTCTTTAAAGGTTAAATCTTCCACCTCGCCATTTGCCATGGCGTGCAAAAGTCTGGATTCGTCGCGCTTATCCGCCGGGTGTTGGGCGATTAACTCTTCGGGAAGATCGTAGTAAAACTCGCTTGTTTTCATGCTGTCCTTTCTATCGTAATTCCGTACCGGGATAGTAGAAGCTCAAAATCGCTTTGTAATCCTTGCCGGCCTTGGCCATTTCAATGGCGCCGTATTGGCTGAGGCCCACGCCGTGGCCGTAGCCCGTGCCCTTTAATGTAATCGAGCCTCGAATGGGCATGACATCGTTGTAGGTTGCCGTTTGTGCACTTGCACTCTCTAAGCCATTGGCGCGGATCACCGAATCGGCGCTACCTGCGCGAATGCCAGTGGCGGAAATAACTCGATCCTTTGTATAGGGTCTGATTCCCGTCGAGGTGATCACCGTCAGCGGTCTTTCCGCTGCGCGGGCCTTCGATTCCGTGCCGAAGTTTGCGCTCTTTACCTTAATGGGTCCCATTTTCATGCGGAATTGATTGCCAGTAACGACTTCTCTTCCCGAAGTTCCGACGACGGCCATGAACTTAATCCGCCCGGTAGAGGAGCGCTCCGAGACTTCCAAAGACGTGGGCTGTCCCACAGCGGGAAAAGCCCTGCAAATGTCGGCGGATGAGAGCGTCGCCTCCCAAGTGGCGTGGCGCGTATTCAGTGAGTAAGGGTCTTTCAGGGCCTTCAAGTAGGGAGAGGGATTGCCGCCCCATACGTCTTCGATGGCTTCCGTTTCGCCGCCGCTAGTGGCGTGGAAAATCGTATTGGCCACTTCGCCTTTGTAGTAAAGAATTTGGCCCTTCGTCTCCGCCACGGCCCGATCGGTCATTGGCGACTCGACGCTCATGCCGGCATAAGCTTGTGATGCGCTTGAATCGTCTAAATTATAGCCGTACTTGGCAAATTTATTCCAGTTGGCATATGCAAAGCTTCTGGAGACAACGGCCTGCACCTTCAAGGCTTCGATGGGCGTGGTGGTGCCGATTTCTTTCGGCAGGACGCCGCGAATGTAATCGTCCACATCGACGATGTTCACCGATTTCAACTGATCGCCCGATTTCACAAAGCGCACACTTCCCCGGTAAGGCTTCCCGCCGATTGAAATATAGCCGGCGGTAGAAGAAAATACATCGGCATCCGACACATTGGACGCCGTGGCGGTAAAGCTGCTTCCCACGGGGCTGCCGTTTTTCATTAAGCTGCCATCGGTGGAAAGGGTAATGGAAGAGGAAGTGGGGCCTACTTTGACGTGAATGGGCTCCGATTGCGCAAACACCGGCGCGCCCATTACGAGTACGGCGACAAAGGCCAGCAAGCTAAGTATTTTTTTCATGACTCATCCTTTCTGTAAGGAATGCCTAAATGATCGTAGGCCCGTTTCGTGGCCATGCGGCCCCGAGGCGTTCGTTGAATGAAATTTATTTGCAGCAAATAGGGCTCGTACACATCTTCGATGGTAATGCGTTCCTCGCCGATGGTGGCAGCTATGGTATCGATCCCCACGGGACGCCCCTCGTAGTCTAAAATCATGGTCCTCAAGATTTTTCGGTCCAAATCGTCCAAGCCATAGGCGTCGACATCCAAGAGGCGGAGGCCTTCTTTCGCCACATCCTCGTCGATCAATCCGTTTCGCTTCACTTCCGCAAAGTCGCGAATCCGCTTCAAAAGGCGATTGGCGATGCGCGGCGTGCCTCGGCTCCTTTTAGCGATTTCCATGGCGCCGGACGTGCTCAGGGGAATATTTAAAATCTCCGCCGAGCGCAGCAAAATCGTCTTTAAGCTATCCGCGTCGTAAAGCTCGAGATTTAAGAGCACACCGAAGCGGTCCCTTAAAGGCGAGGCCAATTGACCGGAGCGAGTGGTGGCGCCGATCAATGTAAAGTGATTGAGGTCTAGGCGCAAAGACCTCGCCGAAGGGCCCTTGCCCACGATAATGTCCAAGGCAAAGTCTTCCATGGCCGGGTAGAGAATTTCCTCCACGGTGCGGGGAATGCGGTGGATTTCGTCGATAAAGAGCACGTCGTTTTCATCCAGATTGGTCAAAATGCTGGCCAAATCCCCCGGTCGTTCGATGGCCGGCCCGGAGGTCACGCGCATATTCACGTGCATTTCATTGGCGATAATATTGGCCAGGGTGGTCTTACCGAGCCCCGGCGGGCCGCTCAATAGGGCGTGATCCAGGGATTCGTCGCGGCGCCTGGCCGCTTCGATGAAAATTTCCAGTTTTTCCTTCGCCTTGTCCTGGCCGATGTATTCCGAAAGAAATTTCGGACGAAGGGCCGTTTCCAGGCGTTCTTCCTGAGGCAACACGGTTTTTGAAACTAATCGTTCCTCTTCCATAGGCCCTCCTTACCCCTTCATGGCGAGACGCTTCAACGCCGCCTTTAACAAAACTTCCACATCGTCGCTGTCAATCCCTTGAATCGCCGCCTTCGCTTCATTGGTGGCGTAGCCGAGCCCTTCAAGAGCGTCCATGGCCTCTTGCACTGCACCCTGCGCGGGAGCGGGCGCAAATTCCCCGTGAGGTACCTGTGCGCTCAGCCCCTTTACCTTATCTTTCAGCTCCAAGAGCAAGCGCTCCGCCGTCTTCTTTCCGATACCCGGCGCTTCCGTTAATGATTTCGCGTCGCCGTTTTGGATAAAATAAATCACATCGCCGGCGGAAAATCGCCCGAAAATACCCATGGCCACTTTCGGGCCAACGCCGGTGACGCCGATTAACAGAAGAAACAACTCCCTGTCCTTCTCATCCAAAAAGCCGAAGAGGGAAAATCCGTCATCTTTCACTTGCAGATACGTGTAAATCGTCGCGCGATCCCCTTCGTCGACTCTACCGAGATCGGATCCGGGGAGATAGACCAAAAGGCCGAATCCTCCCGTTTCAACGACGACGCCGTCTAATTTTTTTTCTAAAATTATGCCGCCTATGCGATCGATCATATGCCACCTACTTCAATTCAAAATGTGCTTTGCTCTTCGCCGAATGGATATGGGTAATGGCGATGGCCAGCCCGTCGGCGGCATCGTCGGGCTTGGGAATGTCTTTTAAATGCAAAAACATCTTCACCATTTCCTGCACCTGATGCTTCTCCGCCCTGCCGTAGCCCACCACGGCCTGTTTAATCTGCAGGGGCGTGTATTCGTAAATCGGCAGGCCCATTTCCATGCAAGTCAATATTTCCACGCCCCGGGCCTGAGCCACGGAAATAGCCGTGGTAATGTTCTTATTGAAAAACAGCTCCTCCATGGCTACCTCGTCGGGGCGGGTATCTTCGATGATTTTTTTCAGTTCCACGTGAAGCTGATACAGGCGTTTCGGATAATCCGTCTTGCTTGCCGTTTCAATGGTGCCGTACTCCACGGCACGAAGGCGATTGCCCTCCACGTCGATAATACCATAGCCCATGGTGGCGAGGCCCGGATCGATTCCCAAAACTCTCATAAAACTCCTTAAAAAAAGGGCCCCTCAGAGCCCTTCGATTACGGACGATATCTTCTTAAAACCGAATCGTTAATGCCACACCAGTAGGCCGACAAATAGATTCTGAGTCCGTCTCGGTATAAAAAATTCTTTAATTTGCGATTTAAACCGACCAGCTCTTCCCGGGTCAATACGTAGTCCGACTCGCGATACAACTTTTTCGGGCTTTGAAAATCCATTTGCAATTGCCGGTCCACATAGTGGTTTAGGGTCAATACTTTGCGCTTTAATACCGCTTTCGAAAACCGGCGGGCCTGTTCCTGAATGGGGGCACCGCCTCCGATGGAGTACATGTGCCGATTAATGGCCTCTTTGCGGAAGCGCCGCACATCCTCATATTCCACATCGTAGTGGAACAGCACCTTTCGCTCAAAGAGATGGCACAGGTCGATGTGCCTGAGGGCGATGACCTCCAGTTCGTTGGCCTCCGATGCCGCGCTGTAACCGCATTTGTAGCCGGCCAAATACATGACGAGCTCAAAGCGATTGATGTCGTCGTAAATCGCGTCGGTTAAGCTGTTTGCAAAGAGGGCGCGATTTTCTTTGCGTCGCAGAAAGGACAAAATGTCCTTCTTGAGATTTTTCATCGAGACGTAGGAAGGAAAGATATTGTGGATCTTTTCTTCCAGATCATACAAATTTAAAAGGAGCTGCATGGCCGAGCTGTCCGCTCCATACAAAAACTTCTGTGTGAGCTTCGCTTTCATGTCGACGAAATTTAACGTCTTGTCATTCAATTGCGCGTTTTGTACGGACATGCCTTTCCTCCTTATTGTGCTTTATTTTATCATAAAGCACGAGAGAATTCACGGCCTTTTAAAGCACATCTTCTCCTCGAAGTTTCGATTCCAGGAGAAAATCCTCAGGCCATACGGACGCTTGCACCTCGGCGATGGACTTCTTTTCCAAAAAGAACATGCAGATTCGCGATTGGCCGATGCCGCCGCCCACGGTATAGGGTAACTCCCCGGCCAAAAGATCCTTGTGGTACTTCATCTTCAGGCGATCCGTTTCGCCGGCCACTTCCAATTGGCGCATCAAGCTTTCTTCGTCCACGCGAATGCCCATGGAAGAAAGCTCGATCACCGAATCCGTCGTGGGATTGTAGAATAAAATGTCCCCGTTTAAATCCCAATCGTCGTAGTCCGGGCTGCGGCCGTCGTGGGGCGCGCCGCCTGCAAGTTCTTTTCCGATGCCTTGTAAAAACACCGCTTTTTTCTCGCGACAAATGGCGTACTCCCGATCCTTCGGGCTCAGATCCGGATACTTGTCCTCCAATTCCTGTGCCGTCATAAAGTAAATGGATGAGGGCAATTTTCTCGAGAGAATATTGGGGTAGACGCTGTTAATGTAAGTCTCCGTGCGGAGAAAAACCGAATAGATTTCCGAAACGATAAAATGCAAATAGGCATCGGTGCGATCTTCCTTGCGAATCACTTTTTCCCAATCCCATTGGTCCACGTAAATGGAATGAATGGCGTCCAGCTCTTCGTCGGGGCGAATGGCGTTCATGTCCGTGTAAAGACCTTCGTAATAGTCAAATCCATAGGCCTTCAGGGCGTTGCGCTTCCATTTCGCCAAGGACTGCACAATTTCCACATCAATGTCGTACTTACGCAGCTTGAATGACACGGCCTTTTCCACGCCGCTTAAATTATCGTTTAAGCCCGTTTCCGGACGCACAAATAAAGGCGCCGAGACGCGGGTTAAATTTAATGTATTCGCCAAATCTCTCTCAAAATAATCTTTTAAACTTTTAATGGCGATTTGTGTTTCTTTGATTGTAAATTTTGTCGCTTCAGAATTGTTTCTCATCTTTTCTCCTTCAATACAAAAAGCGAATTCTTCATCAAACGGACGAAAAATTCGCTATGCCACCTGTTCGAGTACTTCATACTCTATTACAAAATAACGGGTAAAACCGTCTGCCCTTTTGAGAGCAGAACCTCCGAGATGTTTTCCGCAGGGACCTATAAGCATCTTTCACCGACATGCCTCGCTGAATATAAGCCGTCCTGCTTCCCTTCTCTTCAAAGGTTATGCCATTTGAACTTGTCCGACCTTTTGATAACTTAAGGCCGCTTCGCAAACTACATTTGATATAAACACATTCACGATATAGGCGAAATTCGCATCGTTTCTAAATGTGATGGTTTCTTTTTTATAAAGCTCGATCAAGGCCGCGATCTGTTCTTTTACATAGACGCGAAGATCGCCTTTGTCGCCTTGGAAGCTGCCCATTTCCATATTGGAAATGCAATCCCGATCAACGCCGTGTTTTCTTACGTGGCGGTTTAGGTCTTTTTCGTAAAGCATGTGGGATTTCATATCTTTCATGGAGGTGCAGCGAATGCGGCGAGCGTGGGGATGGGTCATGTAATCGCACAAATAGTGGCTGATGACGCCGATCTTGTAGCTGACGGGAAGGTTTAACAAATCCTTCCAGGCCGTATCGTTGAGGAGCTCCGACATATAGGGAACCAGAGCTACGATTTTTTCGACGACGTAATCGATGCTTTCATCATAATAATGGGGAATAAATTTATACTTGGGATACACATCCGGTGCAATGGATCCGCGCAACATTTTCGATTCATCTAAAATAATGCCGTAATCCTCTATGATGCGATTTCGCACCTCACCGGCGATAATACGATGTGTTTCAGGTACCATGAACACTCCTTTGTCTTTATTCCATCTTCCTCTGCCATTATATCAAAATTTCCGAAATATGCAATTTCTATTGATAGGGATAGCGGTATTTACTGAATTGATCCGCCATGGCACCCCACACATCCGGTGTCTCGAATCCGAGACGCCAGGAAGAAATCCCCGCCAAATTGTATTTGCGCATCAAAGACACCTTCCAGCTGACGGATTCCGCGTTTTCGATCCAAATCTTTTCGCTCTTTCCGTTCACGCTTTGCTCGATGGTGTACTGCTTCGCTTCATCGTCCCACGTAGGATTTAAACCATGGGCCGTGACGTAATCGGCTGTGGTTTTCATGCCCACAGCACTGGATGTAAGCCCCTTGTCTCCTTCTTTCCACAAACGGGCATAGAAGGGCACGGAAAGAATGAATTTTTCCGGCGGAATATCTTTTAGGCTGAGGTTGATATTGCCTTCCACCCATTTGTATTCGGCGACGGATCCGGCTTTTTCGGAGCTTCCCCAGTGTTGGTCGTAGGCCATTAAGACCACATAGTCGCAGATTTCGGCCAAGGCCTTGCGGTCGTAAAGCTCATTTTCCACATTTTTAGAAATCTGCGGCGTGACGCAGACGGAAACTAACAGGTCTGCCGCCCGGGCCTCTTCGGCCACTTCTCTGACAAAGGTCGTTAAGGCATCGCGATCTTCCACTTTGGTGTTTTCAAAGTCGATATTAATGCCCTTCATGCCGTAGGCTTTGGCAAAATTCACGTAGGTGGATACAGCCCTTTTCCGCGCCTCTTCATTTTGCAGGAATTGATGGGTCAGCTCGGGATCGAAACTGTTGTCCAGATAGGCCCAGGTGGCCACGCCTAATTTTGCGTAATTTTCGACGTAGCGTATATCTCCGCGGTCACGAATGTCTCCTTGGGCATTTTCCACGGAAAACCACGTGGGAATCACCACGTCCAAACCGTCGATTTTCTTGATGCCCGCAATGACTTCGTCCTTCACTTGGGCATAGGTGTAGTCGTAGGTAATATTCAGAGGCTTTTTAACGGCCGATTGCTGCACGAGGCCGCTGTCCGCCGTGTACTCGCCGCCGTCCAGGGTTTCAACCTGCAAATTATCTTCGCGTATCCACCCAAGGTAGCCGTCTTGCTCTCTGACGCGATACCAATCGCCTTTTTTGCCGTAAACCCAAAGCTTGGCATCGGCTTTTAAGGTGGCGACAATGGGCGAATCCGTGGTGTCGGATTCACGTAAATTCACGCCGTCGCCGGCCAGTGTACCTGCGGCGTGTTTTTTCATGCGATTGTCCATGACCAGGACATTTTTGTCCTTTTCGTAATTCATGGCAATGGGATAATCGTGAACGAAGGCTTCCACCGGAATAAAGATTTGATCGTCCTTTTTAACGAGGGGATCTCTTAAACCGATTTTACCACCGTTCACCGTGGCTTCCTTGCTGTCTAAAGGCAAGACTTTTTCGCCGCTCTTGTTGTTGAAGACGACGGCAGCCTTTGCTTCATCGTAGTGCGCCGAGTCGTCCAGGTATTTTTGCACGCCTTCGAGGGACATGTAGTACTGACCGTCTTCGCGCATGGCATATTTTGCCGGCACAAGTTGATCTTCGTAGATAATGTGGAAGGTTTTGTACGTTTCAGAGTATTGATTGTTGCCGCCCGCTTTATTTAAAACGGTGTAACCGCCAAATAATACGCCGGCAAGAACCAATAGCAATATAAGTAGTTTTTTCATGGTACCTGCTACTTTCTTAAACAGGAAAAGATTTTAAAAGAATAGGCACTGCAAAAGCAATGCCTAAACAATTAAAACTTCTTTTCTTTAACTTTGGCCGCTTTACCTTGGCGATCGCGTAAGTAGTAAAGTTTTGCACGACGAACTTTACCACGCTTTAATACCTTGATTTCGGCGATTCTCGGAGAGTGTACCGGGAATGTTCTTTCGACGCCGACACCATAGGAAAGGCGTCTGACGGTAAAGGTTTCGTTGATGCCGCCGCCTTGACGTTTGATGACGGTGCCTTCGAAGGCTTGGATTCTTTCTCTGGAACCTTCGATGATGCGGTAGTTTACTTGTACGGTGTCGCCTGCTTTAAATTCAGGCACATTGTCTTTTAATTGCGCTTGTTCAATGGATTTAATGATGTCCATGCTTTTCCCCCTCTTGTTTTTCTTTAAGAGTCTGTAAAAAACTCTTGTCCGACTCCGAAAGCTCCGCTGTCTCTAACAGATCGGGCCTACGCTCGTAGGTCACTTTCAGAGCTTCTCTTCTTCTATATTCTTTGATCTTTCGGTGATTGCCGCTCATAAGCACGTCGGGTACGCAGTAGCCTCTGAAATTATAGGGCCTGGTGTAGTGCCCGTGTTCCAAAAGGCCTTGGCTGTGGGATTCTTCCACGGCCGAATCTTCGTTGCTCAAGACGCCTGCGATCAGTCGACTGACGCCGTCGATTAAGACCATGCTTCCCAGCTCTCCGCCGGAAAGGACGTAATCACCGATGGAAATCTCTTCGTCGATGTAGTGATCCAAGACCCGCTGATCGATGCCTTCGTAATGGCCGTTGACCAAAACGAGGTGCTCTTTCTTTGCCAGTTCTTCCAGCTTCGATTGCGTCAAGACCTTGCCTCGCGGCGATAAATGGATGACGTGACCGTCCCAACCGCGATTTTTTAATATGGCATCGGCAACCGGCTGGGCCTGCAAAACCATGCCCGGTCCGCCACCGTAGCTGTAATCGTCCACATTGTTGTGCTTATCCGTGGTGTAATCCCGGATATTGACGCAGTCCAGTCGGATCAAGCCCTTGTCCACGGCACGCCCGATAACGGAATAGGTCTTCATTGAATCGACAAATTCCGGAAATAAAGTCAGTACGGTAAATCTCATGAAAGCATCCCCTCGATGGGCTCGACGACGATGCCGCCCTGATCGACCGAACGAACAAAGGCTTTGACAAACGGGATGAGTACCTCGCCTTTTTCCGTGTCGATTACTAAAATATCGTTGCCGTGTTGGGTCATCACATCGGTAAGTTCGCCGATTACATCGCCTGAGGGCGTCGATACGGTCAGGCCGATCAAGTCATCGATAAAAAACTGGTCTTTTTCAAGGGGCTTGCGATCCTCGAAAGGAATGAATAATTTCTTTTTCAAAATTCCTTCCGCCGCGTTTCGCGTATCCACCCCCTGAATTTTTACAAGGGCCATGTTTTTTTGAACCGACGCCGACTCGACGGCCCGAAGGGCGTCGTCGCCTTCGATGTAGACGCGCTGAATCGTGTTGAATCGATCCGGCGAATCCGTGTAGTGATAGACCTTCACCATGCCGCGAATGCCGTGGGCCGATGTGATTAATCCGACGAGGACTTTATCCTTCTTTGGCATCGAAATCCACCGAGACCATCACTTGTTCTTTCGTTCCCACCGCTTTGGCGATGCTGCGAATGGAGCGGGCGATCTTTCCTTGACGTCCGATGACGCGCCCCATGTCGTCGGGATTCAGATACACTTGGATGTGGACCTCGTCGCCGTCTCTGGTTTCGATCACTTCGACGGACTCTCGGTCCATAACGAGCTTCGAGACGATGTAGTGAATTAACGCTTCCATGGTCTCACCTCCTGGTTCGAACCTTATGCTTCTTCAGCAACTTCTTCCGCTTCAGCTTCTTCTGCGACTTCTTCTTCGCCTTCAGCTTCTTCCGCTTCAGCTTCGGCAGCTTCTGCTTCAGCTGCGGCTTTGGCTTTGGCTTCTTCAGCTTCTTTGGCTTTCTTTTCTTTTGCTTCTTCGTCTAAGCGATCCAATTCAGCTTCTCTTTCGGCGCGTGCCTTGCGTTCGGCGGCCATTTTTTCTTCGCGCTTCGCCTTTTGTACGTCGGTGTTATCGAAGTTGCCGGTTGCTTCATAAACAGCATTTTCCTTGAAGAGACGTTCGACGGTATCCGTGGGTTTTGCGCCGTTTTTAATCCAGCTGTTTGCCTTGTCGGCGTCGACGCGCAAAATCTTCGGTTCCGTTAAGGGGTTGTAATAACCGATTTCTTCAATGAAACGGCCGTCTCTCGGTTTTCTGGAATCTGCTACTACGATTCTGTAAAAGGGATTCTTCTTGGAACCCATTCTCTTTAATCTGATTTTTACTGCCATTATATCCTCCCATATTTCTCATTTAAAACGGAAAAGGCATCTTCATTTTGCGTCTGCCCTTTCCTCCACTCATCGCGCCGAGCTTTTTCATCATTTTACGCAATTCTTTAAATTGCTTTAACAGCCCGTTCACCTGTCTTACATCGGTACCCGATCCTTGGGCAATGCGCTTTTTCCTCGAACTGTCGATGATCTCCGGGTGGGTTCGCTCTTTTTTCGTCATGGATTGAATAATCGCCTCCACGCGAGCGAATTCCTTTTCGTCGATCTTTAAATTTTTCATGGCCTTGTTGTTCATGCCGGGAAGCATGCCCAACAAGTCTTCCAGCGGACCTAAATTTCGCATCTGCTGCATTTGATCCAGAAAGTCGTCGAAGGTGAAGGTTTGGGAACGAATTTTTTCTTCCAATTCCTTGGCTTTTTTCTCGTCCACAAATTCTTCGGCCTTTTCGATAAGGCCCACCACGTCGCCCATGCCCAAAATCCGCTTCGCCATGCGATCCGGATGGAACACTTCCAGAGCGTCCAGTTTTTCGCCCAGGGCGATAAACTTAATGGGCACATCCGTTACCGAACGAATGGAAAGTGCCGCGCCGCCTCGGGCGTCGCCGTCCAACTTCGTAAGTACCACGCCGGTAATGGACAGAGCGTCGTTAAAGGCCTGAGCCACTTTTACCGCATCTTGACCGGTCATGGCATCTAAAACCAAGAGGATTTCCGTCGGCGCCGTGGCCTCTTTAATCCCTTTAATTTCATCCATTAGGGCCTCATCCACGTGGAGGCGGCCCGCCGTGTCGATGATGACCACGTCGTTGCCGTTGGCCTTGGCGTGCTCGACGCCGCGCCGTGCTATGGCCACGGGATCTTCGTCGGTTCCCTGAGCGAAGACGGGAACCTGAACTTGTGATGCCAATACTTCCAATTGCTTAATGGCCGCCGGGCGGTAAACGTCGCAGGCCACGAGGAGCGGCCGCTTGTTTTGCTTTTTCAATAAGCGCGCCAGCTTCGCCGTGGTGGTGGTCTTGCCGGCCCCTTGCAGACCGGTCATTAAGATGACCGTCGGATTTTTGGAAAAATCAATTTTTTCCGCGTTGTCGCCCATTAAGGCCGACAGCTCTTCCATAACGATTTTGATGACCTGTTGGCCCGGCGTCAAGCTTTCCATGACGTCGCTGCCCAAGGAGCGTTCTTTTACTTTCTTTACAAAGGATTTGACGACTTTAAAATTGACATCAGCCTCGAGCAGTGCCAATTTAACTTCGCGCATCGCCTCGTCGACATCTTGCTCGGTTACTTTGCCTTTGCCGCGCAATTTGCCGATCGTGTCTTGCAATTTATCGCCCAGGGATTCAAATATCATAGTATCCCTCCTTATCTATACGAGTTTCAATCGAATCGATGATTTCATGAAAACGGGCCTCCCGGGAAAAGAGCCTGAGCTCTTCCAAGGATGCGACGATGGCTTCCCCATCTTCTTTCCATCGCTTCGTTTTTTCGGCGAGCTTCAGGGTCGACTCGTAATTTTTCAGCGCCCCTTCCGCACGTTTAATGTGCTCGGAAATGGCCTGCTTCGAAATACTCAACAGATCGGAAATCTCGTTTAAGGAGTAGTCCTCCTTATAGTAGAGATCCATCACTTGCCTTTGCCTGTCGCTTAGCAATTCATCGTATAAGTCTAACAAAACATTGACGTGTACTGTCTTATCCATGATCACTCCCATAAAAAAACAGGGTCAGGTTAATTCCTTGACCCTGTGAATTATACTATCCCTTGGGGATATTGTCAATATTCGATGTGCATAATTTCGTCCACGGTCTTGTACCGCACACCGCCTTTCATATAGACCTTCGGCAACCGTTGTTTGAAGTGGGTAACGAAGGAGGTCGGGATTTCGTTATTGGCTGCGGCGATTTCTTCGATGGTAATTTCTTCGTCGCCTTGTCTACCGATAATGACCACTTCGTCGCCGACTTTGCAGTCAACGCCGGTGACATCCACCATCATTTGGTCCATGCAGATGCGGCCGATTTGCGGGCAGCGCTTGCCGCCGACGAGGACGTCGAATTTTTCAGACATGCTACGTTCCATGCCGTCGGCATAGCCGATGGGAATGGTGGCGATTTTTGTTTCCCCTTCGGTGACATAGATTTGACCGTAGCTGACGCCTTCGCCGGCACCGACGGCTTTTACGTGGCCGATTTCAGCCTTTAATTGAGCGACGAAGCGTACGTCGAAGTCTCTTCCGCCGGGATCGCCTTCCGTAGTGCCGTATTGAATAATACCGGGGCGAACGTATTCTAAGTCGAATTCTCTAAAGTTCATGAGGGCATGGGAATTGGATACGTGGCGATTCAATGTAATGCCCCGTTTTCTCAATTCTTGATAGACCCAATCGTAGCGTTCGTATTGTTTTAATGTAAAGTCGCGATCTTCATCGGCCAAAGCGAAGTGGGTGAACATGCCCTTTACTTCGATATTGTCCATGCGAACGATCTTTTCGATGGCATCGACGCTTTCATCCGTGGGCTTAAAGCCGATCCGGTTCATGCCCGAGTCGATGGCGATATGCACGCCGGCTCTCTTTCCCAGACGGCCGGCAAGAGCGTTTAATTTTTCCGCGACGTCCAGGCGATACAAAGCCATGTCGATGGAATTTTCAATCATCATGTCGGAAACTTCTTCCGGAGTATAGCCTAAGACCAAAATGTCGACTTTCGGAAGGGCGCGGCGCAAGGCGATCCCTTCGTTTCCGGAAGCGACAGCAAAGTGGGTGACGCCGCATTCTTTCATAGTCTTTGCAACTTCAATGGCACCGAAGGAGTAAGCATCCGCCTTCACAATGGAAATGACTTCAGTCCCTTCCTTTAAGTGGCGTTGAATTTCCAGCATGTTTTTCTTTACTTGATCGAGATCAATTTCCAGCCAAGCGGGACGTGTGATTTTCATAATTACCTCCTCCAATCGCGCTTCGGATATAATTTCTTTTCTCTATTATCCGACTTTCTTCAATAAATTGCAAGAGGTAGATGAAAAAACAAATATTATTCCGTGCTAATTAACGCATTCGCAAAATCTTTTCCGGAAAAATCCTGAAGGTCCAGCATGCCTTCGCCTACGCCGATGAGTTTAATGGGAATGTCCAGCTCCTGTACCAAGGGCAGCACCACGCCGCCTTTGGCCGTGCCGTCTAATTTCGTGAGAATTAAACCGCTTAAGTCGGTGACTTCATCGAAGGTCTTCGCCTGGAGAATGGCGTTTTGGCCGGTGGTGGCGTCGAGAACCAAGAGAGATTCTTTTTGCGCATCCGGCGCTTCTTTTTCGATAATGCGGTGGATTTTCTCCAGCTCGTTCATTAAATTCTTTTTGTTGTGGAGACGGCCCGCCGTATCGCAAATTAACACGTCGATGTTTCTGGATTTTTGCGCCTGAATGGCGTCGTATACCACCGCCGCCGGATCGGCCCCTTCTTTGTGACTGATCACAGGCGTGCCGGAGCGCTCACCCCAGGTTTCGATTTGCTCGATGGCCGCCGCTCGGAAGGTGTCCGCCGCAGCGATTAATACGGATTTTCCTTCGCGCTTAAAGCGATAGGCCAATTTCCCGATGGTCGTTGTCTTGCCGACACCGTTGACGCCGACGATGAGAATGATGGCGGGAGAAGGCTCCACATGTAAGCGGTTCCGTTCCGGATCTCCTTCCAAAATGGCGCGAATCTCTTCCGCCAAAAGGCCCTTCACTTTTTTCGGGTCTTGGATTTGTTTTTCGCGAATGGTTTCTTTTAGGCGATCGATTAAGGTCATGGTAGTTTCCATGCCCATGTCCGAGGAGATTAAGAGGTCTTCCAAATCTTCCATCATCTCGTCGTCGATCTTGACGTAATTGCCCAAAATATCGTTGATCTTATAGTTCATGTCGTCTCTGGTTTTTTCAAGCCCTTGTTTCAGGCGCTTAAACCAGCCGACTTTCTCTTCAACTTCGTCGGATGCATCTTCTTTCGATTTATCTTCTTCTGCAGGTGCTTCTTCCCCGGTCACTTCGGATTCTGAGGCGACTTCATCCGCCGCTTGTTCCTCCTCGACTTCTTTTTCGCCGGGCGCATCAGATGCCGCTGCATTGTCTTCTTCAATTTTCGTTTCAGATTCAACCGCCCGCTGATCCGCATCGGCCGGTACGATTTCACTTTCTTCGGCGGGAATTGTCGTTTCTTCCTCAGGCTGTTCCTCTGCCGACTCTTCTTCCTCGGGCAATTCCTCTGTCGCTTCTTTTTCCGGCTCGATGCCAGCCTCCGCTTTTTCTCCCTCCTCTTCCGAGGCTTCCTTCTCTTCCGGTTTGGAAAAATCGTAGGCCTTGTGTTTTACGGGATCTGCCGTCTCTTTCGGATCTTCTTTCTCGTCCGCCGGCGCTTCGTCGGCGCCATCCGCGATATCTTCCGGTGCCTCCTCGGCCTTTTCCGTTTCAGCTTTGTCTATGTCCTGTTTTTCTTCCTTCTCTCCATTGGCATCCTGTTTACCGATTTTTCGCTTGATCCACTCCAACATGAGATTCGACCTCCTCTAATTCTAAAAATAACAAACGGGAAATTCCTTTTTCTTCCATGGTGACGCCGTAAATTTCATTGGCCATTTCCATGGTCTGCTTCCTGTGGGTAATCATAATAAATTGCATGTCTTCGATTTGTTTCACGTAATTCGAATAGCGGCGAATGTTGGCATCGTCCAAGGCCGCGTCGATTTCGTCGACGATGCAAAAGGGCGACTGACGCATGCGTAACAAGGCGAACAAAAGGGCCACCGCCGTCATGGACCGCTCGCCGCCGGATAAGAGGGAAAGGGATTGAAGCTTTTTCCCCGGCGGTTGGGCGGAAATTAAGATGCCCGCCTCCAAAATGTCTCCTTCGTCCCAAGCCAGAGATGCCTTTCCTCCTTGAAAGAGCTCGCGGAAGATGTCGTTGAAGTAGCCGTTGATTAGTATGAGGGCTTCTTCCAATTGCTTGCGCATATCTTTGTCCAGGCGCTTGATCATTTTTTCCAATTTTTCCTTGGAAAGCACCAAGTCTTCTCGCTGTTCCGACAAAAAGTCTACCCGTTCTTTCCAAATGCTGTACTGCTCCAGGGCATCGCCGTCCACCGGTCCGATTTGCAGAATTTCTTTTTCAATGGCGCTTTCTTTATTCCTCAGCGTCGTGACGGAAAGGTTCAGTAGCGCATCGATGTCTCCCGGGTCGGTGCTTTGCGCCAGGGCATCGGTGAAGATAATCGCCGCCCGATCCGCTTCTTCCAATTGATTTTGAAGGCGGACCAAATCTTTTTCCAGGGCAAAGGCATGCTCCTTCTTCGCTTCCAGGGCCGACTTCTCTTCCCGAAGCTTTTGTCTTTCGTCGGAGACATGCTCTTTTAATGACGCGAGGGATTCTCGGAGCACCGCCACTCGCTCTTCCATGCGGGCCTCTTCCGGTTGCGCCTCTGCCACAGATGCCTCAAGCTTTTCCATTTCATCGGCCATGGCACGAGCTTCTCTTTCCGCGACTTCGAGACGGGTTTTTGTACCCGAAGCGTCGCGCTGAATTTGCTCCAGTCGCAGAGACTCTTCTCTGTAAGCGGCGATGATTTTCTGATGCTCGATTTTCGCCCCGTTTAATTCCTCTCGCTTTTCATCTAAGCTGCGGTGCCATCGGTCGCTGTCGTCGTCTTCTAGCGACGTCCACTCTTTCTCCGAGGTTGCAATTTCTTCTAGGGCCTCTTCTTGTTCCTTACACTCCTCTTCGTCGCGACCTAAAGCCGCCGTTTCCTTCTCAATCTCTGCGTCTAAGGACGCCTGTTGCTCTTCGCTGTGTTCCAGGGCGGAGCGCAGGCGATAGAGCTTCTCTTCCGCCCTGCGGCACGCCTCTTTCTTCTCCTCATGGGCTTCGGCCAGCTCTTTTTCTTTATTTTTTAAATCGCCGTAGGCTGCATGCAAATGCTCATATTGTTTCTTCGCTTCGTTTAGCTCCTTGGAAATCGTCACCAGCTCCGAAGCTTTTTTGGCTATTTCGCCGTCTCGCGTGTAGAGATCCGTGGATCCGCTTTTCGCCTGGCCGCCGGTAATGGCGCCGCCCACTTGAAAGACGTCGCCGCCTTTGGTGACGATGCGATAGCGGTGCTTTAAGTCTTTGGCCAGTTGCTTCGCCTCATCCACCGTCTCCACCAAAAGAATGCGGCCCAAGAGAAAGTTCGCCACCGGGCGCAGGGAATCCTCGCAACGGACGCAATCCGATGCCACGCGGAAGGGAATGGCCGTTTGTCGAGAGAGATCCCCGGGGAGAGGGCGTGGCGTCAAGTTGTTTAAGGGTAGGAAGGTGAGACGACCCATTTTCCGGCTCTTTAGGTAAGAAAGAATCGTGCCGATTCTTCGATCGTCTTTTAGGATGATGTTTTGTCCGCCGTAGCCAAGCGCTGTGGATATGGCCAAGGCGTCCGCTTCCTCCACGTGAAGATGCTCCGCCACCGGTCCGATCACGGCATTGTAGAAGGATTCCGACCGAGCAGATTTCAGAAACTGCTTGACGCCATGTTGAAAACCTTCGTGATTGTCCCGAAGACGTTCCAAGTAACGCTTTTCGCGCTCAATCCCTTCCATACCCATGGTCAGATTTTTTATCTGCCCGTCGATTGCGTCGATTCGGCTTTTTATGTCGACGAGGGAATCGCGGGTTCCCGAAAGCCGTTTTTCTAAATCCGCCGACGCGCCTTTTAATTGCGATTCTTTCTCTTCGTAATCAAAAAGGTTTTTCGCGAGTTCTTCTGTTTCCCGCGCCCATTCCTTTCTTCGATCCTTCAGTTGCGCCAGCCGTTCTGCGCGTTCTTTTAATAAGTAATCCAAGGCCTGCAGGCGCGATTCCAGGGAATGACGTCGGTCGGCTAATTGATCCAAGGCCTCGCGGCGGGATTTTTCACCTGAATCCACGGCCGCCACCTTTTCCACGACGCGCTCGTAGTCGGCCTTCATCCCATCGAGGGCAGACGCTTTTTCGTCCATGCGCCCTTTAAGGGCTTGCACCTCTTTTTCCTGCTTTTCCGATGCGGCTAGAAGACCTTCCAATTCCGTCCGCAGGGTTTTGGCGGCGGCTTCTCTTTCGGTTTTCGCTTCTTTTAAGTAGTTACCTCGTTCGATTTTTGAGCGCAGATCCCCGGAGGCTTGCTCCTTTTTTCGAATCAGGGTCAGGATTTCGTCGCTGAGGGCCCCTTCGTTGTCGCCGTCGGATTCGATTTTTAATTCTTTTTCCTGAATCGCAGCTTCGAGGAGGCGATTCGCCTCTTTCTCTTCCTGCCAGGCGGCCTCCGATTCTTTGTAGCGCGCTCGAATTTTCTCCTGCTTTTCTTTCGCCGAGGCCACTTCCCGCGTTAGGAGGGCATAGCTGTACTTTTCCTTTTCCGAATCCAATTCGTTGAGCCGCAGGGCCTTCGTTCGCTTCTCTTCCATTTCGCCGGAGCGATTCTTCAGTTCGGAGAAAATATCGTCGATGCGCTCGATATGCTCCGTGGTTTTATTTAAATTCCGAAGGGTTTCCTCCTTGCGCAATTTAAATTTGCTGATTCCCGCAGCTTCTTCGAAGGCATTTCTGCGGTCCTGGGGACGGGTGCTTAATATCTCTTCGATTTGGCCTTGGCCGATAAAGGAATAGCCGTTTTTTCCGATACCCGTGTCGAGAAAAATCTCCCGCACGTCTTTTTGGCGCACCCGCTTTTTGTTAATGGTATACTGACTTTCGCCGGAGCGGAAATACTTTCTGGAAACGGAAAGCTCTTCGTAGGGCAAATCAAAAAAGCCGTCCTTGTTGTCAAATGTGAGAACGACTTCTGCAAAATTCACGCCTTGATGGCGATCGGTGCCGCTGAAAATAACATCTTCCATTTTATTTCCACGGAGTTGTTTGACGCTGGATTCGCCTAAGGCCCACATAATGCCGTCGACGATATTGCTCTTGCCGCTGCCGTTGGGCCCGACAATGGCCGTAATGTCTTCGGAAAAGCGAATGTGCGTCCGCTTGGCGAAGGATTTAAAGCCGTAAAGCTCCATTTCAATTAAATGCATGGGTGTATTCCTCTCCGTTGATCTGCAGTTCTTCCTCGACCGAATTCTTGCTCCGAAAGGCCACGGGCCCGTAAACGGCCTCGAGGGCCTTCCTGCCGTAGCCGAAGGGGCCGACCAGGCGATTAATCGCCCTGTGGCTTCCCTCCACCGATTCGACGGCCTTGTACTTTTTAAAAATCGGCGCCAACAGGCGATGGGACTCGGCGAATTCTCTGAAATTATCGTGGTAAGGGCCTTCCACGTAGGCGCCGCGCTCCATTTGCGGCAGTCCGACCCGTATGACGGGGACTGATGCGGCGTCGTAAAGATCCAAAAGATATGCCGCCCGCTCAATGGCCTCTTTTAAGGACAGGGGATGAAATTCTCCCGCCGCAACCATGGCGTAGAGTTTCGTGTTCTTAAAGACCACCGTGGGATAGATCCGCGCGAAATCCCCGCGCTCGGCGATCCAGCGAGCCGTCTTTACATCTTTTTCAAAGGAATCTTCCGGCAGGCCGATCATCTGCTGCAGGCCCACGTGGAATCCCGCGGCTTTTGCCAAGACGACTGTGCGGTCCATCTCCTCGACGGATACGCCGCGCTTTGCGGCCGTCAAAACATCGGGATCAACCGATTGAATGCCGAACTCCACGGTTTTTACGCCGAAAGATTTCAGACGCGCGAAGTCTTCTTCACATAATTTCTCCGGCCGCGTAGACAGGCGAATGCCCGAAAGGGCGCCGGAGCTGATAAAAGGCTGTGCGGCTTGAAGAAGCTCGTTTTGTTTCTCCACAGGAAGCATGGTAAATGTGCCGCCGTAAAAAGCCACCTCCGCAGGCGAGTAGGCGCCGTTTTCAAGCCCTCTTACGATCTGACGGTCCACGTCTTCTCCCGAAACAGTGCTCGAAATGCCGGTGATCTGATTTTGATCGCAGTAAACGCACTTCACCGGGCAACCGGCAAAGGGTATGAAAATGGGAATAATATTACGCTTCGCCATGATCCATCTTTCTCAGCGCTTCGGCGGCAGCGGCGCCCTCTGCGGTCTTCCTGTTGCGTCCCCGACCCGTGGCCACGGCCCGGCCCAAAACATAGACCGTGGCTTCAAAGCGGTCTTCATCGCCGAAGGCCGACGGATTGATTTCGCGGAGATCATAATCCACGCCGTTTTTTCGGTACTTCTTTTGCACCGCTTCCTGCAAGAGAGATTTGTAATCCGCCCTAAAGTTTCTGCGCCCGGCGAGCAATGTTTTTTCCACAAAAGCGCGGGCCGCATCCAAGCCTCGATCGCAGTAAATGGCGCCGAGTAGGGATTCGTATAAATCGTCGCTGTGGATATTGAACTTCTCATCTTTCTTTAATTCCTCGCCCATAAGCAAAAAAGATCCCAAATCCAAGGCTTCGGCAGCCGCCTTTAAGGCCGATTCGCATACCAAATCGGCACGCATCTTCGTCAACGCGCCTTCTTCTTCATCACAGTGCGAGTAAAGGTAGTCGCCGACGATAAAATTCAACAAGCTGTCGCCTAAAAATTCCAAGCGCTCGTAGGACTGTGCATTTCTCTCTTTGCTGTACGTCTTGTGAGAAAAAGCCTCGGTCAACAGGGCCGGATTCTTAAAACGAATGCCGACCCGCGCCTCCAATTCATGAAAGGACGTCAATCCAGATCAAACTCTTCCAGTAAGTCCAACACATCGCCGATGCTTCGGACTTTTTCCAGGCGATCCTCGTCGATTTCGATGTCGAATTCATCTTCCACGCTCATAATCAACTCCACCAACTCGATGGAGTCCATATTTAAATCGTCGATAAAATCCATGGAAGGGTCCAGTTCATCTACGGAACGGTTCACCTGTTCGGCAATAATTTCTAAAATTCTTTCTCTCATTGTCCTGCTCCTTCTCTATATTCGTCTCCTCGCACCATGCGCACCAGTGCCTCCGTCGCCGATAAAATGGCCTCGGAATTTGATGCGCCGTGGGCTTTAAATAAGGGTTTCTCAAGGCCCAACAAAGGCACGCCGCCGTAACGACTGTAATCCAGATCCCCTAAGATGCTCTTAGCCAACATCTTCAGTTCACCGGCCTTCTCGCTCCCTTTGGCAGCCGATGCCACGCCATGTTGAATGTATCCCACCGTGCCTTCGATGGTCTTCAGTAAAATATTTCCGGCGAAGCCGTCGGTGACAATGACGTTCACATTGTTAAACAGGACATCTCTCGCCTCGATGTTTCCGGCAAAGTGCTCGATGCCGTCGGCCATGAGCGCGTAGGCCGCCTTGACCTGTTGATTGCCCTTGCCTTCTTCCGTGCCCACGTTTAACAGGGCTACCGTCGGCGCTTCCACGCCTTCGACATCGCGCAGGTAACTTTGGCCCATTTCGGCAAAACTTAAAAGCATTTCATGGGAGGCGTCCATATTGGCCCCCACGTCTAAAATTAATTTCTTTTGGCCGCTGATTTCTAAATAAACCGGAAGAGCGGCCCGTTCAACGCCTTCTTTTCGCTTCACGATAAACATGCCACCGGCCAACAAAGCGCCGGTGCTTCCCGCGCTGATCATGCCGTCGACTTTTCCCTCTTTTAAGGCACCGAGGCCCATGACAATGGCGCTGTCCTTCTTTTTCCGAATAGCAAGCGCCGGGCTGTCTTCCTGAGTAATGGCCGAGGCGCAGTGGACGATATGGCTTTCATCCACGCCATCGATGGCCTTTAAACGCGCTGCGTCGCCAAAAAAGATCGGCTCGATGCCCAAGGCCTCTTTCGCCTTCAGGGCCCCTTCGACAATCGCCTGAGGTGCGTGATCCCCGCCCTGGCAATCAAAAGCTATTTTCATGTGCGTTCTCCTTATATATAAACCGGAAATAAATGCGACTCTTCGATCCAACCTATTGTAATATAAACCCTTCCCGTCATTCAACTATTTGGCCGAAGACGAGGAGTTTTCTGCAAAAAAATAACCCTACAACTCTGAAAGCTGTAAGGTTAAACACGTCAATGCGATCCCGCCACCGAGACAATATGCCCGGTATAGGGAGTCTACATGGTGCGGGAAAGAGGACTTGATACCACATTTCGAATAACGCTGTATTTTCCAATACTTTCAACGCTTTAGAGCCTGAATTGTTGGCTACAAGTTGGCTATTGTGCTTATAGCCTGCTTTCATATTTTTAATTTCTCCATTTTTTTCGACGTCCTCAGATCGATTTTAAGGCCTTTTACAATCTCTATAGATATTATATCACCTTAGTCGGCGCTGCGAATTGAAGCTCCTTCGTTTTTCTGTATATCCGCAATGTCTACTTACGATTATTTTCATGCCCACTAACCATTCCGTAATCTCCTATGCGTGTTCCGCTTTCATAGAGACCAACGGCGGACAATCCAATCACAATTCCTGTAATCGCATTTTCTGCAGACAATCCCGCTAAAGCTAGTTGCATAATCATTCCGATTATAACCGCAAGCGTAGGGCAATACTTATTTGGAACTCCCGCTATTTTAAAGGCCTGTGTCAATCCGACGACTGCCGACGTCAGAACAATTGCATGTTGCATTTTTGCCTCCTTTTTGATCATAACGATAAAGCATTGTTACCATTTCTTCTCGCGTCATCTCAGCGCCAGGACGGGTGCCGTCAGTGATTCCTTTTTCTTTTCCCCACTCCCAAGCATCTTTCGCCCAGTCGGAAATTTTGTTAATGTCCATAATTACTCCTTTGTCGTATCTTTGCAAACCAAGTCTTTCTATTAAACTGACTAACTTTTTAGCATAATTAAGATCTGTTGCATACCCACATTCTTGAAGCGCTTTGCATTGATCCTTATAATTTTTAGCATTTAGTACCCGAGTATAATTCAACCGTCTCCAATCAGTGGAAAAGAAAAAATTATCGTGGTCAATAATGCTATCCTTAATAGATGGATATTTTCTAAATGCGGCGTTGATTTGATATTTTTCGCCCGACGTTTTTTGTTCCCACGTGGCCTTTGTATAGGTTTCTCCGTGCCAATCTAAAGAATCTTTAATCCCAAATAAATTGTTCGCATTTTTGGCCAGATCACTTCTGCCCCAGTCGCTTTCTAAAATTGCTTGGGCAATTGTTACCGACGGCAAAAGTCTTAATTTTGTACCGTTTAAATGTTCTCGTACAATTTCAACAAAGTCTTTGTCCTGAGGTTTTGCTGGTGCAGTATCACTTGTTTTAAGACCATAATAATTAGCCAGCACTTTGGCGGTAGCTTCTGCGCACGCCCTAAGGTTCGTTACAAACTTCCGAGCATCTTCGTGGTTATCGTGGAAAGCATGTTCAATAATAATATTTTTCTTTGCTAGACCATGCCTGAGAATCCCGTAATAATTCGAGCCGTTGCGGCTTCTCCTATATTTCGTGCCGCGATTGTTTGTTCCAATCGCGGTGGCAATGACGCTGCACAATTGATCACATAGAGATTTACAAGATTCCTTTGGATTTGTGCTGTCATAAATTTCCACGCCCGTTGCTCTTCCGTTTGCTGCGTTAGAGTGAACAGAAATCAAAAGGTCAAACCCCTTGGCTTTTGCACCTCGTGCTTTTAAGGACGGATCAGGGCCGATCGTTGATTTTGTCATCTCAACGTAAAAGCCGGCACGTTCCAATGCCGGCTTTAAAAAATCTCTTGAATAAATAAAGTTATTGTCCCCTTCATTACAGTAGGACCAACCAACAACCGGGACAAAACCGCGATTGTAGGCACGTCCGCCCCCGTGACCTGGATCAAGCATGATTTTTATCATTCTCACCCTCCTTAACATGATGTTTTAATTTTAGAGATTCAACATCGTCTAAACTTACCTCATTGATTTCTGATTGTATTCTTCTGAAAAACTGCGCAAACCACTTTGGAAGCGGCATTCCCATATCCGAATAATTTTCGACGATAGATACTCCATAAGTGGCTCCCATAGAGTAAATAAGGAATTTAGCTAACCAACCAAAACCCAGCAACCACAAATAAGGACAGGTTAAGAATATCAGTAGTATGACCGCCAGATGCTTTGCAATTCCTGCGGCACCCACTTTGCTATCCAAATCCTTGTTTACTATTGCTTTCGCCCACCCACTTACGACGTCGAGGATCACCAAGATTGTAAATAAGTGGTACAAATTTACTTTCGCAATCCTAGAATAGGCGGCAATAATCATGTCCAGTGTTACTTCCATAGATCACTCCTTTCTAACCTATGCAACATTTCGCAGTCAATTTTAACCACCCGTCAGTATCTAACCAGCGTTGAAATTGCGTTAACGTCGGTCGAGGAGTATTATCTTCAAAGATAAAAGATGACACATTTAATTCATCAAACATCCATTCACCCTTAATTGGATGAAGATAATATCCGTCGAAGTTGAATAACCTTATCGGTTGACTTTGAAGCCAATTCTTATCTTGAGTTGAAATTCCTTCGTCGTAAACCTTTAATTCCTTATCTATGAAAGTAAAAGTTTCACTGGTTAGAAAGTCTCTTAATTCCTTGTCCTTATATTGGACTGACACGGTGAAGCGTTTCAAATCGCTCTTTCTAACAATGCTAAAAGATAGATACATAAACTTCAACCACTTGGTGGCGTCGGCTTCAAATGACCGAAGAAGAATCTTACTAAAACTCACCTTTGGCAGGAATTTCCTCCCTGTGTCGTTTACAGGTTCTGTAAAATTTACCACAAAGTTTTTATCTGTCATACTAAAAATTTGGTAGTTTTTAAATTCCACTTTCTTGGTTCCAATCATATATTGGTCGCCCAAATATATGTTGCTTATTGACCGGTCGTGATTGTTAAGTTTTAAATCTTGCAAAAACATTTTTGTCACCTTACAAAATAAATTGTATTTTGATCTTTATTACTTAATGCTTTGTACTCACTCTCTGTTAACACCACTATTTTAGCTACATTTGAAATGGCTTCTTTATTTTCTCTCGTCCTCTTATCGAAGTCACCAATCCAGTCTTCAACATCTCGGCTAGAAGATACACTTTGCCATGCAGTGGCATTCTCATACCCTTTTGTTTTAGATCGCGATACATCTTCTCCACTCACGGAATCAAGTTTATTATTCCACGTTGTTTTTTCTGTGTCCGTCACCAATCTGTGTGTTGAATCGTCAGTCATTTCAGAAAGCTTTGTTTTCAATTCTGTCTTATCTGCTTTTTTTTCCAATACCGCACCAAGTTCGTTTTCGGTTGGAAGTTGCCGTAGCTTCTGTTTTTCCAGACCAGAGAAGTTACAGTCAGAAAGGACTTTACCTTCTTCTTTTCTTACATATCCACTCAAATCTTGAATCGTGTCTGTATATTTTGGATTAGGTGGAATAGCATCCACTTTCTTTTTTGCCGCATCGGTAAAGTCATTTGTTGAGAGTGCCTTGCCGTCCACTTTATCAACTTTATTATTCCACGATGTTTTTTCTTGATCGGAAACGGTTCTATGCAAGCTATCTTCTGTCATGTCTGCTAATGTTTTTTCATCCAGTGTTCGAATGTTTTCCTGCACCGCAGTTAAATCGGCTTCGGTAAAATTTCTTGCAATAGGTGTATTCACGTCCCAAGTTTTAGCTTCTCCTTGATAACCGCGAGTGCATCCGACCAGAATGTCATTATTCACAGAACTATACAATATAGTTTCAGCACTCTTGTCTGTTCCTATTACCGCAAGATTCGGTCCTTTAGGAAATGCTGACCCATCTTTTACGTAAATATCAGTATCTGCAGAATTAATCGCTTTCGACAATTTTGTTTGTGGAGAATTGACCATCCCCTTGTACATTTCTTTCATACTGTGTAATCACCTCTACTTTGTACAAACCCTTGGAAAAACAAGTCGATTGTCACATAGGCCAAATCGCTTGGTACAATTTCGACCGAATGCCAGGATCCCCTAGAAATAACGTTCTTGTTATTTAGCAAGTACGTTGTCAGATCAATTTCGCCAGAATTACTATAAATCGTGTCCTTCACTTTGCCATTTACTTTCACTGTAAAATATCGCACGTTCCCGTGGCTTCTAAAAATACCGAATTCAATGTCGTGGGTATGATCTTTTACTTCGAAGCGATGGCGATGAGACGGAATATTTATGCGGAAACCGTGTGTGTGATTTTTTACTGTCATAAAGTGCGTGTGGTTGCCCGAAGGGAGAAATCTATCTTTTTTCCACGGTTGGCCGTCGTAACCAAACATTTGAATGAGGCCTTCCATGCCATGGTTGTGACCGCCTTGGCTGCCAGGAATTAGCTGGTCGATGTCAGACGTGGACGTTTGATACCCACCGCCCTCGGTGGAAGACCCGTCGTAATAACCGCCGCCCGAGTCAGTGGAATCAGTGGATCCGCCTCCACCTTTGATTGCCTTAGAATACGCTCTGAATGAATCGATTTTTACTTTGGCGATCACCTTATTTATGACACGCATTTCCTGCGGCACATAAAAATTCAATTCCGCACCATAACGATTATCGGCGTTTACTTGAATGGATTGTGCGTAAAGTTGCGTTGCACCTTGCGCATAGGTCATTTCGATTCGCTGCCTGTCGGCTAAATCTGCGACCGTACCGGCGATTGAAGTTGAGTCATTAGCAATGGTGACTTTGCTGGTCATAATATCGGAATAATTGTACTGAATGCCGATAATGGTGTCTCTATACTTATCACTAACAACAACCGTATCACCAAGGGTGAAATCATCATCTTTAAATAAAGCGAAATCAACTTCAAATTCCATAATTGGTTCTTTCAGTCGATCCAGCATAACTTGCGCTGCATCTTTTAAACTGTCGGCTTTCTCATAACGGCGATCAATCCAAACGCGCTCTTGTAATCCATACTTATCAATATATTTTTGTTCGGCCTGCAAATAAGGAATTCCGTTGTTAATAGATTTAATCGTCAGTTGATTGACGCCCTCACCATAACCGAGCGGATAAATTCGCGTGCAAATGTCTCTCGGATTTGACGTCGCTTTCAGGCTAATCTGATTTTTCTTCGGGCGGACGTGAAGCTTTGCTTCCTCTTTTGATAGCTTTTTTAAACTCAATTTCCATGGATATTGATCCGTATTAAATTTCCAAATATATTCCGCTTCCAGCGGTTTTGGAATACTAAAAAGAGCCCCAGCCAAGTTTTCATTTTCCCAACAATATTCAAATTGTCGGGAAAAATCACACTCGTCCAGAACCCAATTTTTTACTTTTTGTTTGTTCAAAACGTACTGAACAACGTTTTTTGTATAGATGCCTAGGTTTCCATAGACCACAGTTCCAAAAATCACGTGATCCAGTAATGTTGCGATAACATGTTCCGCTTCATACTCATAAGAATCTTCGTTTTCAGTTACTTTTAAAATGCGGTACAATCCATGAGGCGTTTTGACATAGTTGAACATTTTTAAATGCTCATTTTTTGGATCGTTTTTCGGCATGGAAAAATTGACGAAGTTGATTGAATTGATTTTTAATTCTTCGGTGATGTCAAATGCATTTTCCAGATAGGCGATCTTTTTTCGATTTGTGTCTTGCACTTCTAATAGAATCATAGGAATCTCTCCTTATAAATCAACCGCCCCTTAACTGGAATATTACTATAGGAATAAACACTTATTTTTTTTGTATCGCGCCCTATTTCGATCCATTCGTTGCTGGCATAACTATCCAGAATATTTTTCCCATCATAATAAACCGTATAATTTTCAGAGTTCACAGTCACACGTTTGCTATTGGAAGTTCTATGGTAAACAGGAATAATCGTCAAATCTAAGATGGTGCTCTGTGTATTTATTCCAAGGTTTTCGCTTAGTTCCATAATGACCAAGTCGATAAATTTATCTAGTATGATGACAGAATCAAAAGTTTCAATAAAATCATTGTCAAATGCAATGTCTTCGGAAACACATACATCGCAATTCATTTCTTCTTCGAATGGATCTTCGATCATAATGTCTTCTGAAGACCACCCATTTACGTGCAACTTTTCATTCAGTTGAAATTGCATAGCGCATGCCGAAGTAATAGTGCCGCTTGACGTGATTTCTTCGTCAAAACTGATTTCGACAGGCGTTCCGCCAGACAATAAAGCCTTCATACCAACTTGATTCGTTCCTGTCATGGAAAGCGAAATATCTGCATAGGAATTGACACTCAGCTCCAATGTTGCCGAGCAATGCATAGTAATTAACGGCTCTTGTGTGTCGACGCCTGAAATATTAAACGGCGTTAAGTTGTACTTCATGATTAGTTAATGGCAAATTTCAATGCGCCGATGTTTGCAATAGGCATATAGCCTTTCTTGAGTTCTTTGCCAGTTCCTCGGTCATAAATCCAAATCGCTTCGCCAAGTTTTAAATCATCCATAACTACCGTATGATCCCACATTCCCCAATCCGTCGTGGGGCGATTAAAGTTTAGCTTGTTCGAATTTTTAATCACCGATTGGCCAGTTTCATTTTCTTCTGGTGCAGAAAATTCAATGGGTACTCGAGAATAATTGTCGCCGATCAATTCACTTCCACCTTTATCGGGGGAATTGTTAAATAATGCCAGATGAGGCGATACGCCGTTCATGCTTCTACCATTGAAAATATTTAAAAGTTTCTTCTTGTACGCTGTCGATAAATTCCCCGTAGAATAAACCTTAATTTCTCCAGGCATAAATACCGGTGCCTCTTGTGCCCTGATTTCCAAGTCTTCTGTTAACTTCCCATAGGCCAGCATATTTCCACCTAATTTTGAATCACTGATGCCGATATAAGTGACCGTACCGGCTGGCGATTCGGTCTGCGGGAAGTTGATTTGTTCTTCATTGGAAATACTAATGACGCCATCTTTTTCTGCGGGCGAATTAAAACGAACAAGTTGTCGTTCATAACCGTTATAGTTAACTTCTACGCCCGCACCAGTTTCACTTGGGCTCGTAATATAAAGTCCGACATATACCACTGCCGGCGCTGTAAACTGAATTCCTTTTAATGTGTTTAAAAATGCTCTTTCTAAATAATTTGTCGCATACATAATTATCTCCTTTTCAGTTGCGTGATCAAAAAGCCGTTCGATCCTTTTGACGGATTGTCCAATTCAAGAATACAAGGAGTGTCCATTGTTCCTTGATAATCGATTTGTAGTTCACCTTCGAATTCAATGGTTTTAGATTCTCGATAGGCAAACGGTTCGCAGATAAATTCGAGGGTAAATGTCCGCATGTTTTGTTTTGGAAAGTCCATAATTTCGCCGCCATGATAAATCTCGCCAACGTAGTATTTGTCAGGCTCATCCCACAGATACAACTTGCCTTTTTTACCTAAGATATAAGATATTTCTCTCAAATCGGCCCGCGACAACTTTTCAATAACGTCGCATTCCAGCCGAATCGTTCTCTCTTCCCAGCATTCGGCGCCATAATCATATTGACCATGACGCCCTGGGATGGCTATTTTTCTTTCACGCTTCGGGGGCAAAATAAAATCAGTTTTTACAACTTTTATATTAAACCGATCTCTAAAATTGACGCCTCGAAACTCAAAAGAATCACTTAACGTTCCTCGCATTAAATCCCCCTTCGCCTTAATTCGCGGTCGATACCTCGACCCATCTGCGTACCGGCTTGATACGGAGACGGACCAGCTGCTTGCGGATATACATTGATATTATTAACTGCGCCTTGCGCATTGGAAATCTGTGTTTTCAGGTTGTTCAGCTTGTGTTGAGAATCTTGTATCGTCGCATTAACTTCCATTTCAGCCATTTTTCGCATTTGATTTAAAACATCCTTAACCGATTTAATGAATCCATCTTTGTTTTTGTCGAAACCTTTTGTCAATTTCGTTGCGGATTTCTTCCCGACTTCGCCGGCTGTATCCACAATTTCTTCAAGATTGGTAACGAGCTTATCAGTGTATTGACCTTTCAATTGTTTTAATTCACGGTCATAGTATTTTTTCGCGATGCCTTCGGCGATGTTGCGTTTCCGCTTCATAACATCCATATATCGATCCCAATCGGCCTCTGATTGATTGAGAAGCAATTGTGCATATTGAACGCCTTTGTCAATGTCCATAGTTAGCATTTCCGTCATTACCTGTGCGTCGGCACCTCTTGCCGATAACCGATCGAGCAAACTTCCATAAGTGGCAACTTGTTGCAGCTGAGGTTCCAAATCTGTCAGCTTCAACATATCTTCGCCGAATTCATTCTTTACTACTTTTCCTTCAGAATCTCGGACCGCTTCAATAACATCACCATAATCGATGAGTTTTTGCTTTAGGCTTTCGGCTTTGTTTTTAATAGATTCAGCGGCTTTTTCATATGACGATACAATGCCACCATAGGTTTCATCGAATGCTTTGGCATAGTCTTCTAAGTTTTTCTTTTTCTCTTCCAAAGCTTTTTTGTCCGCTTCAAGCTCTTTCTTCCTTGCCTCGGATTTTTTACCGCTTTGGGCTTTTTCGATTTGACTTTCAAGGGCTTCAATTTCAGATTGAACTTGTTGGATTTTTTCTTTATGAAGCGCTTGGAAAGATTCATACATCTTGCCGATGTTCAGAATGCCGAGGTCTGTTAACTTTCGATGCCGTTCTTCAACTTCTCGCTGTTCAAATAATGCCATGTTCATGTGTTGATCGGTCATGCTTTTAATCATGCCGTCACTAATAATCTGCATGGATTTTTCGATTGCCGGCATTGAATCTTCAAGTCCTACGGCAATCCCTTGACCTGCTGGCAAACCGACTTCTGCTGCCATTTTCTTCGATGGCGAATGAATCGATAACGATGCCTTCGCTGCAGCGACTGCTCGAGCTGCTACAGCTCTAGCTGCGGCAGCAACGGCACCTGAACCAGAACGGATCCCACTAGCCATACCTGCTGAAATATTTCTACCAATAGAAACAAATCGTCCACGATAGGAATTAGCAGCACTTGCTGCGGCATTTAGTACTGCTCTTATAGCTGATATAACTTGTCCTTGAGATGCCCTGATGCCATTCGTCACCGAAGTCATCAATTGGCGACCTTCATTCTGGAATCTGCTTTTACTTGCAGAAATCGCTTGAATTAAGCCATTTATGATCGAAGTCATGGCCGATTGCATTTGACCTTTCGCAGCATTAACACCACTAACCATAGAAGTCATTGCAGACGAAACGGCCGAAGAAATAGATCCGACTTGAGACTTGAATCCTGCTGCGAACGCTTGGCCGGCTTGAGAACCTGCTGCTTGCATTTGAGACTTCGACGCTTGAGCTCCTTTTACGGCTGCGTCCGACACAGCCTTACCAGCAGATTGAGATTGACCTTGCGTACCCTTAACCCCGGTAGCATAGTTGTCTCCGGTTGATTTACCTTCAGTGCTTGCTTTAGGCGCAGATGTTTTTAAATTGCCGATTGCTGCCTGAGACAATCCAGTACCAGCGGAGCTTGCAGAACCGGAGGATCCCAAAATCCCGCTTGCATAACTTGTTCCTAATTCAGAACCTTTGCTACTAGCTTCACCAGAATCGGATAATCCAGTTACTGCGGAGGTTTTGGTCGTATTAGAAGCAGAATTAACTTCTCCGACACCTGATAAAATGCCCGCACTAAAATTACTGGATACTTCAGAACCTTTTCCAGAAGCCTCCCCTGATCCTCCCAATCCAGAAATAGCAGAATTTTTAATTTCACCGGTAGCGGAATCGACTTCTCCAAGTCCAGATAAAATTCCAGAGCTGAAATTGGTTGTAATTTCAACGCCTTTAGATGAAGCCTCACCACTGGAATTTGCTAGTCCAGATACAGCGGCTTGACCGGTTGATTGTGAAGCAGATTCGACTTCGCCTTTTCCGCCCAATAATCCGGAAGCAAATGATTTTATAAGATTTCCGCCGGCAGATATTAACTGACCACCAGCACTAACGATGCCTGTGCCGATTGCTGCAATAATACCTGGAACCGCTGCTAATACAGTGGGAATACCTTGAATAATACCCACGGCCAAATGCGTTAGCAAATCAGCGCCTTTTGCAAGCAATGCGGGTCCTTGTGTGCCGATTCCAGCCACAAATTGACCGATTAGCTGTGCGCCTGTACTCAACAGTTGAGCGCCACCCGTGACAATGCCGCCAATAAAACTTTGAACCAGTTTTACTGCAGAGTTTAGTAATGCCGCAGGATCTGACATGATGCCAGTTTTTAATCTTTCAATAAGATAAAGGCCATTAAGATAAACCGTCTCGGCGCCACTTTTAATTCCAGCACCTAGTGATTTAATTAAGCCTTTACCAACGCTTGCGAGGTTGGCCAAACTAAATGCGTTAATAAGCGCCAAAATGATTTGGGGGATATTGGCAATTAACGTAGGAATTGCTTGAATCAAGCCCTTTGCGATGGTGCCAATAATTTGAATACCAATCATTATTACTTGAGGGATCGCACTATAAACCGCAGATGCGAATTCATTGATTAGTCTCGGAGCTTCCTGAATGACCAAAGGTAAATTTTCCGCGATACCTTGAGCTAAACCTTTAAGGATTTCACCGCCGGCTTGGATCAATGTTGGAATCGCGCCGATAACTGCGTCGGCGATATTGACCACCATTTCTAGAATAGTTGTCATAACCTGAGGAATATTTTCGCCGATTCCTTGAGCCAATCCTAAGATCATTTCAGCGCCGGATTGGATAAATTGCGGAACTGCTGTGCCTAACACACTTGCAACTTGACCAATCGCGGTCATAACGGCAGTTCCTATTTGAGGCGCATTTTGTGCCAGACCTTGAACCAAGCTAACGATTAACTGAGCACCTAATGCTAAAAATTGCGGAAGTAATGTCGTAACACCTTCGATTAACGTCGTCGCAATTTGTGAAACACTTTCGCCAATTTGACCGATATTTTGAGAAATGCCGGTGATTAATTGTTGCGTAATATCAATGCCGAGTTGCATAAATTGTGGTGCAACTGCCGAAATATCGGCGATGACACTTGCCATGGTTTCGCCGATAACTTTACCGATTAACTCCATCCGACTACCGGAATTCTCCATGCTTGCTGCGAGTTGGTCGAACAAAGTGCTTGCTTGTTCAGAACTTAATCCGAATTGTTGCATAGCCCAATCGACAAATTCCGCTTTTGTGGCGAATTGTTCCATCTTGAAGCTGGCTTGTACGAGGTTAATCCCGAGTTCATCGACACTAATCCCAGCGTCTTCCAGATTCGACTTGAGTTCTCCCATGTCTAATCCACGGAAGGCCATGGAAAGGGCGTCAATGTAGCCTGTGGCCGTCGAAACCGAGGTTCTCAAATCTCCCTGGAAGGTCTGGTAAAAGGCTATGCCCAATTCTTCCAATGCCGATTTCATAATGACCAGATCGCCCTTTAGGTTGTCGATCATAACCTTGGCCATCTCTTCGGCAGCGCCAGCAGAATTCCTGATATTTTGTTCAAGTTGGTTCCATTCGCCACCTTCAATGGACGACTTCAGACCTTCATATAAAATGCCGGCTTGTTCGGCGGATAGCCCGAAGGCTTCCATAGCATGATTGACGAAATCTTGCTTGTCGGCAAATTGGTCAAATTCTTTTCCGAGGGCAGCGATGTTTTCTTTAAACTCTTCACCTGGCCCACCTGCGGCTTCCAGCGCCATGGAAATATCATCAATATTGGTCGCATTGGCGGCCAACAATGCCGAAACGGCGGCCAAATCTTGCTTATTAAAGACGGTATTCAACCACTCTTTTCGTTCTGCCGTGGTCATATTGGCCATTTCAAGTGAAATGTCGCGGAACACGTCTTTTAACGGTCGCATATTGCCTTCAGCATCGAACGCGGTAATTCCCAAGGATTCCATTGCTTTCCGCGCTTTGTCTGTCGGAGCCGTCAAGGACATAATCACGTTACGGAGTTTTGTGCCGCCTTCTGCGCCCTTGATGCCGTTGTTTGCAAGAATCCCTAATGCGGTATTTAATTCAACTGTACCGCCCGCCAAGTCTTTCGCGGTACCACCTACAGTTAGGATTGCTTCACCGAGTTGAGCGATATTTGTGTTCGACTTTTGAGAAGTCTTCGCCATCTGGTCGATGAACGAATCAGCATCTTCAATAGACAAACCCAGCGCGCTCATGGCGTCTGTTACAATGTCGGTTGCATAACCTAGATCTAAACCGCCTGCTGCAGCTAGATTCAATGTTTTCGGTAACAACTTAATAGCATCGTCTGCATCATAGCCAGCGAGAGCGATATAGTTTAATGCTTCAGAAGCCTGAGTTGCTGAGAATTGTGTCGTTGCACCCATTTCACGGGCGGCAGCTTCCAGCTGTTTGAATTCTTTAGAACCGCCTTTGATTTGTTCTTGTGTGAATCCCATGGTCGCGGCAACTTGACTCATTCCAGACTCAAATTCGGAACCGACTTTAGCAGCAGCGAGGCCCATTCCACCGATTGCACCCGATACAAGCCCAATTGCTTTCATGGTGCCTTTTGCGAATTTGCCCGTCACACTGCCGAGCTTGCTCATTCCCTTTTTAAACCCAGAATCATTTAACTCTGTGTCAAATATTAGTTTTCCATCACTTGCCATTTCTCACCTCGCTTTCTATATAAAAAATAGAGCCTAACCCCACAGAGAATCTGCGAAATCTTGCTCTTTTTCAGATGCCGTTTTGTTCTGTTTCAGTGCATATAATTTCTTCATGTTTTTGTAAAACTTAATTTCATCCCGCTGCATGTTGGTTGTAATTTTCTTCGCCCGATAACCCATGACTTTTGCCATGATCGTTGTTTCTGGGAGATTATAAAATAAGGCTTTGAATTTCCACCAGTGCATCTTTGATTCAGTTAAGTCAATTCCATACGCTTCAACAAAACTAACATAAATCAAATCGCCGTCTTCTGAAAACGAATAGACCGGATCAACTTTTTCAGTTGACTTTTCAATAACATCTCCAACATAAATGTCAAGAATCCGAGTGATTGCCTCGGATTCATTGACAATAAATTGGTCACCGTAAAACATTTCCAATGCGATTTCTATCTTCAATGCGTCGTCAATTTCCTTGTCTTCCATTAAAATTTCGAATCGCATAAATGTTTTAAAATCGGCTTTAAATTGGTATTCTAGACCTTCGATTTTTACCGAGTAGGGTAAATCATCTAAGATTACATTACTCATTTTTTTACATAGATCGATTTGAAAATTTCTTCTCTTTGTGTATTCATCTCATCTGTCAAATAATAGGCAAGTTGAATGATGTGCATCATTTTAGGTTTTTTATCACCGAAGATGGTTTTAATCGCGCCTTCTCCGAGAATTTTGTCAAAGATGGGAATCATTTTGGCAATTAGATCATCATAAGAACCATAATTCCCGCTTTTCATTTCGTCTGCAAGAGCAAGGATTTCTTTAAATCCTTCATTTGCTACATCGTCGAAAATGTCGATATAAAAAATGTTGTCTTCAATGTCAACCTTGATTTCATTATTCGTAAATTTTAATTTTGCCATGTTCATGGTCTCCTTTCTCTAATTACTGTTGAGGTGCTGCCGAGGCGTCGATGGTCGCTGTTTGCCATTCGTCTTTAGAGGTAACGGTTACTTTCTTAAAGTCGCCGTTTACTCTAAACGTACCTTCATAAGTGTACGCGTCCATGGATCCGCCGTCGGTGTTAGGAATGACGGAATATTTCCGTTCTCTTGCTTCGTAACCGGTGCCGGCTTTCTTTGTAAAGTCGACGACCAAAATTTCTACAACCGCATCGGTGCCGATAATTTCATCATCGATCAGTTGAGCCAATTTATCGTGAACAGGATCGCCAAGAAGTTGGTCAAAGCCCCATTCGATGGATGCCGAAATACCGACGACGTCAGTAGTTTCGAACATTTCATCGACATATTGACGAGTGTATTCTTTCGGATTCTTGGAATTCGATAGGCCAGTAAAGCCTTTCATTCTGTGGTAGGTGTCGTCTACCTTCATAAAAGCGACTTTATCTGCTCTTTGTACTAATTTTGTAGTCATATTAAACCTCCAAATATAAAAGTTTTAGTTGTATTTGATATTGTCCTCGATCAGCTTCTGCATTGAGCAAATAGCCATTGGTCAATACTTCTATTCGTTGTGCGCCGTCCACTTCGGGAAGCGCCCCTTTTTTGTTATTCTCTTCAATCCAACGTGAAAAATCTTCATAAAAACCTGAGTTTTCCAATTGTTGAATCACTTCGGGCGAGTGGTAATTCAGTGTGGCGAAAGTGAATCCATATTGTTTAATGACGCCACCATCGGAATATCTCTTATAAATCGGATCCATAGGATCTGAATAAATAATATATTCCAGCGGCTCAACTCCAATATAATTCACATTGATTCTGGCTTCTGCATCTAATAAGGGACAATCCATGAAATATTGTCTAATTGCTTCAATCGCTGTCATGATCTAGCTCCTGCAATGGCTGCCGCACCTTTTAAAATGGATTGTTTGTGCGATTGCTTCATCCGCTCAAACCACTTATTCCCACGCATTGGAGCGCCTGAAAAATTTGCGGTCTCATAATACCAGCGCTTTGCGTAAGGCGTTTGTTGAATAATCTTTCCAGAACCAATGTTGGTTCCGTTACTTGCAGCACCGATCAACATCCCTTGCCGAAACGGCGTATAAGGATTCATTAAACGCATACACTCAGAATCAATATATCGCTGTACTTCCTGACCTTTTCCAAGCTTCCGCTTCCTGTAGGCTGCGCCTTGATCGAAATCAAATTTTTTCAATATGATGTTCATTATTTCGCACCTACTTCCCAGTGACGCATTTTCTGTGACCCATAATCCCTCGTGTCGACCGTCGTCACCATACGCACAAAATCATATTTCTTTTCAAGGTCTTTCACAGTAGTAAACTCGTCCTCGATAATTCCTTTAACAATTACATCTTCCGGCTGAAAAGTAATCTTTCCTTGATGATTCGTTTTAAATTCAGAAGGCGGAACATACGTCTCACAGGAATCGAAAGGAATATAAACCGTCGATCGATCAGCGCTCACGAGTCCAGATTGCAAGATATTTGCCCCTTGATTGTCTTCCCAGTGAACATCGTAAACGTAGGACTTTTGATATTTTGTTTCCCTGTTTTCAATGTATCGATTAAAAATTGTTAAGTTTGCATTTGTTAGCATTTAAACACCTCGATACATTAAACCTGTCAATCCAAAATATTTTTTTATAATCCCAACATATTTGTTTTGTTTCATTGCGTCCAATTTGTTCATATCGTCAACAGTGGCCGTCAAATAATCGACGCGTTGAGATCCGACCGCCTCAGACTTTATGCCGTCCGAACGATGACCTTTTAAAAAGTCTTTCTCTTGATCGAAATCATAAGTGATTAGTTCCAGAACGCAATCATTGAATCGCTCCACCAATTGAGGATTAGTATAGTCAATTCGCCCGAACGTCAAGTAATCGATCAGAGCTTTCGCCTGTTTAAACTTTAAGGAAAACTCAGACAGAGTCATATCTCTGCCCGAGTCTGTAAATTCCTTATATAAGTTTTCCATAATTAACCCAAAGAAATAACTCTGGCGATAGGCACGGCTTTATGATCGATATATTGTTTTCCGCTGGATGCGTTGGTATTGACTAATTCCCAGTTCGTTCCGTTTTCCAATTCTTGATTGGTCGGAGATAAAGTCTTCATGGACTTGTTAGTAAAGTTGATCCCATAAGGGGCGAAGCAGTGACGTTGACGAGAGTACAGAGTATCTTGACCACCGTTTACCTTGGGATTGCGATCCATTTCGAAGGGAACCTTAACCCCTGCATCGGTAAATTCGAACGCACCTTCGCCTAAAATATAAGTGGTGTACTTCACCACATCGCCGCTGGAAGTTGTTTCAACCTCAGTAGGCATGGAATCGTCAATAATTACAGAACGGCCATTCAGCGTTGCCAAGGTTAGATCGCGTTGAACGCCTGTCGCGTCGGTATATTTCAGATGCTCAAGTAAATTCAGATTTTCCAAATTCGTAGCAACTTGAGAATGCATGATCGCCAAACTAAAGTTAACTTTGTTTTCTCCCACGGCTGCTTGAAGTGCGTTATTCAGCGTTACTTCATTAAATTTGCCGCTATCAACTTTCGTAATATCGGAAGTGTGGCCGTCGACAAACTTTTTGTTTTCGGCGCCGGTCATACCGAAGATGCCTTTCAAGATAGAAAGAATCGTATCTTGATCGATTTCATCCCAGTATTCAGACACTTGTTTTGCCACATTGTCCATAAAGTCGACGCCGCCTGTAATATCATAGGCGAAGTCTTTTTCAACCCATGCGTTCGCACGACCGACAACAACCCGCGTATGGGTAAAGGTCGGGGTATCATTTTCTACGATGTCCGTTTGACCGTCATAGTTCGATACAGTACCGCCAATGTGACCGAACAAGGGAACAGTAACAATGTTTCCGCCTGTTTGCTCTGCCATGGTCGGTTTAATGCGATCATTCATCACGATCGCTTTCGACTTAACTAATTCATTTCTTTTCAGTTTCGGAATCGTGTCGTAATACTTGCCGAACACTTCGGCATTAAAGTTTTTGCTGTCAAATAATCCTGCCATTTCTTTTCCTCCTTAAATTTCAGCACCTGGATGTGTCGATAAATAATCCATCATTTCAGAATAAGTCATGTTTTCTTTCGGCTTTTCAGGATTGCCCGTTCCTCCAATAGATCCGCTTCCTTGGGTCGGTTGGAACAAATAAGCATCTGTTTCGCGAATGCCTTTAATTTGTGCGTCAAGTGCCTTATTAAAATCTTCTGCCGTTGTTAACGCGTCCATATCCAATAACGCTTTTGCGGCCTTCGTATTTTTTACCTTTGCACCCATTAACGCCGATTCAATATTAAAATCACGCTTTAATCGATCAATGTCCGATTGATGGTTCACTGTCGACTCTTCATATTTTTGTTTATAGTCTTCGGCTTCCTTCTTGATTGCATCCACGTCTAAATCTTTAAATTCTTCAATTTTTTCATTCGCATTTTTTAATTGCAATTCTAAATTTTCTTTTTCCGAATTCAAGATTTTGTTTTCGTTTTCTAAGTCTTTAAATTCGCTTACGACTAATCCATGCAGCCTAAAAACTTCCTTAATCTGCGTTTCATCTAACCCTAGTGCTTTCAGTTCTTCTGTTGTCATGTGTTCCTCCTACACTTAGCTTTTTGAGACGTCGCTCTGTCTTGTGTTTGCGTTTTAGATTCGCCAATCTGGCAGAAGTGGAAGGATTTGAACCTTCGATCTTCGGTTTTGGAGACCGATGCTTTGCCTAACTAAGCTACACTTCTATATTGGCGGCTTTTCGCCGCCATGATCGAAAGGAGACCAAAACATGGAGCAGTTTAACGTCTTACTCAGGACCTACGGACTCCTTTTTGACTATTAAAATAGCGTTGCTTTTTACGCAACGCTTTAAATTCTTCTTCTGATAAAAGTCGCTTCATCGCGATTTTATATTTTTTCTCATAAGGATAACGACCTTGATCGATCAATCGACGACAGCATTTCGCTTCTTTCTCGGTATAAAAATGAGCATGTTGATCGTAATCTCCATGCTCACGCTTTAATAACCAAGGCCGCTCCAACTTTGGATAGTGTTTTATTGTTAGCTTCATATTTTTGCACTAAAAAAGCTCCTATTTCGTTTGAACAAGAGCTCTGTTTTATAACCCCGGAATTGTTTCTTTGATTCCCTTTAACTCACGTTGAACGCGCCTTAGAATAGAGTTTTCCTCTAAGTACTCTAAGCCTTTCAGGGTAATTTGAACATCTTTCAACATTAAAAGATAGCTTCCGTCTTCGTAGCGCCGCACCTGAACTCCTTTAATATATCCTGCATCTACGAGCATTTCTAATAGATGATCGCGCCGGTGCTTATTGATTTCCAAATATTCTGCGCTTAAGCGTTCGACATCAACCTTCGGATAATCTAGAGAGCTTTGGAGCGTCGATAGGATGGTGTAAATTATCTTAAAGTCTTCAATCATCTAATACCACATCACTACGCAGTCTTTAATCTCACGTTCACCTTCTGCCATGTCTCTAAGAGCATTTAATGCGTTAATTGCATATGGATAGCCACTATATTCCCTTTTATCCTTCGGACTAAGATTGATTTCATAGTCATCAAAGTCGTTACAATTGACAGAAACGGTGCCAAACTCACCCCAATCTTCAGGGTAATAGTCCGCAGAAATGATATTATTTTCTTTTCTTACGCTTCTTAAGTTTAGCATAATACTCACCCGCCTCTTTCTTATAGTTGTATAACTTCGATGTTTCTTTGTGCGCTTCGTCTTGCGTCATTCCTCTAGCTATCAGCCTTCGTTCGTGGATTTCGTGTTTTAACAATGTCAAATCATGTTTTTTAATGTCATTCTGAGCTAATCGTTGCCAGCTTTGAGCAATAGCGAAGTCCGGATCGAATCTACGATAGCCGTCAATCAACTGGTGTTTATCGATGAAAAGATACTCTTTTATCTCCTTTATAATAGATTCGTCATAACCGGTATTCGATGCAATTCTTGCTATATCGGTGGTTTGTCCTCGAATCTCATTGTAATAGAGCTTAGCGTGCTTTCTTGCCTCTTGAGAGTGCTCATCCGATATTGCGCCGGAAATGTTTCTATCATTCCTATTATACCCATCTTTTTTTGTCCTGTACACCTTCGCATGATTGCTGAATTTATCCCGCTCTTGGCGCAATCGCTGCTCCCGCACTTTGTGCGTCGTTACTCTATCTTCATCGCCGAGTTCGTCATACATAGTAATCTTTCGTTTTTCTTTCTTGATGGAATTTTCCAGATGCCGTATGCGTTGAGCGGCTTCGTACGCAGTGTATTTTTTCCCTTTATACTCAAACGGTTGCGGCTCTTCGAAATCACTATATGCAGGTTCAGAGATTCCCTCAAAGAATGGGTACCAGCTATGCCTACAATTGACGCCGCTAAAGCCGTCGGCGGAACCATAGCCAATATCATTCAATGACAAATAATCAGGTTTTCCGCTTAAAGAAACAATCTGTCCTTGCCACTCTTGGTGCGTCGGCCTTGCTCCTGCGTGTGCGGATATTTCCATTAAATCTTGGCCGACGAGTTCTGCATTCATTAACCCCATTTGAGTTGTTAATTGTCTAAATCCTGTATTCACGCACATTCGCACAGCAGCTTCCATGCGCATTGTTCTTCCCGAGGCATAGTCTACACTTACCAAGCCGCGGTCGGCGCATTTATTGACCATTTGTCGAATAATTTGATCGGAAGAAAAGGCGCCGGATCTTAAATTTAAAACTGCCTGAGAAAGTTCTGTCCGGTAAAACTGCGTTAACCCCTTCCCGGCGAAACCGGTAGTTTTGGTGATATTCTTTAAATCATTTCCACTTTGTCTTTTAATTGCCTCAACGAACTTCATGGCCGATAAATTGTCTTGGTAATCCGGAAGATGCTTTTCCCCTTTTGCGTATAGCTTTTTGTCATCGGCATATGATTTTACACCTGCCGCTTCCATGATCTTTTCAATTTCGGAGACCGATTGATTTGAAAACTTTGCAACCTTCTTCGTCATGTCATTAAGGCTGTAATCTACATCAATCATTGCTTCCATTTGATTTCTCCCGGTCGCAGTTCTTAAATGTCTCGCAACATCCCGAAGCACATCGTCTTCAAGTTGTTCTAAATACTTCTGAATCTGTTTATCAGCTCCGACAAAATAATCTGGGCTAAGCATAGGTTACTCCACCGTTTCGTCATCTTCATCATCCGTTTCTTCAACGCTCGGAAGCATCTTCCTCGCTTCTTCTTCAGATATTCCATACCGCCACATCAAATAGTTTTCAGGCTTTATCAAGCCGGCTGCTACTTCTTGCATCCGTATCTTCTGTTCCGTTTCGCTATCCACGATCAAGGAATCATCAAAACTAAAACTAATGTCGGGCTCTTGTTTATTTAGCCAGAAGCAAATCAGTTCGGCCGTCTCAGTTAACGCTTTTTGAATTTCTTTTTGAATGTCGACGATAGTGGCATAAGATCGTTGCTTACTTGCCTTCACTTCTGTTGCCGTCTTATCCACTTGATCCACTTCGGATAATGTTCCATAAGCAAGTCCTACAGTGAATTCAATTCGGCGAAGAATTTTATTTAAACCATTAAACAAGGAAGAATCTCTAATCGCAGGACTGAACACTTCATAAAATCCTGATTCCTGGTCAATCCCAAGGTTTCGAAATAACCTTTCTTTCCCATGTGGTAGCTCTCCTCTTTGCGTTAGAACAGTCACATCCGCATCGATGGCAAGTTCAGAACCTCTAAACTCCCACAAGGTACGTTGATATTGCTCATCCGCATCTTGAATCAAGCTCAATGCCCTGGCGAAACAAGAAACGCCTTCTTTATTCTGCCAATCTAAGTTATTCGCTTGTGGATTTTTTAAATAGGCAAATAACGGTCGGTCATACTCAATAACTGATTCAGGAACAATTCCTGCCCACTCGGCAATGCCGTCTTGAGTGCATAATTCGCCTAATGTTGAATAATTTTCAGAACGATAGAATGAATTCGTCACGATCCAATGTCCGTCTTTCATGTGTTCTTCAAGTCGCGTGTAATAAACATCTTTGTCGTCTTCAAACTTGATTATTCGATCGATGAAAATAACGTGGCTGTTAATATCTTTAATGACATAACGATCAGGCGTGGCGAAATCAAACCTAATCTCATCGCCTACTGGATACGGCTTTATAATCAAACCGCCAAACGCCATGGCATATTCTGTAAAGTTCCTACAATGGTCAATGACTTCTTGATAAATTTTATTTAATTCTTCGTCATTTACAATTTCACTTTCCAACTCAATGGTCGCAAGCCTTGCAAACTCGGACGAAATGCTCGCAGCTAAACCTAAACTTTCTAAGTTATCACCACCAAGCCATGGGTATTCACCGTGGTAGCAATCCATCCACAACATAAAGTCGTTTTGATTGCTTGATTTATTGATTCCAAGGCGTTGCCGAATCTCATCTTGTAACACGATCTCACCTCCTACAATATATTCAATGCTTTAATGTACTTTTCCCACGAATATTCGAACGCGTCCAATGTATCTATATCGGATGTTCCGTCATCCAATCGAATAAAATCAGTTGGTTTATCTGGATCCCAAACTGCCATAGATAATGCTTCAGACAAACTCTCACAATCTTTCGTCATATAAAAACGACCTGAATTCATAAGTTGGTCCGTCACTCGAATTCGGTCGTTGATTTCATTTTTTATTGAGTTTTTAATCGGAATAACGGTTTTTGTCTGGATACCTCGCCTCAAAACCTGCTCGGCAGAATCTACATGACACGCTGCAATTGGTCCGTATTTCATTGAAACAAACCGCTCAAACTCCAGATAATCTCTATAAAGCGTTTCAGGATCTTCAGGTTCTGTTCTCTTACTTGCCAGTGCGTACAACCGTTTCAAATCACGACTTATTCCACTAGCTACGAAAGCATGCTTTGAACCGGATCCCCCAAAGTCTAAGCCGATTTGAATAATCAACGGTTCTGAGATTTTTTCTAAGACATATTTCTTTGGATTGTTGGCAAAATTCCGATAGATCAAACCTTCTGCTACCATTCGGCGACCTAGAATGTCTCGATGATACCAAACCGTATTAGGATCATATTGGCTTTTGATTTCTAAAATACGTTCTTTCGGAAGATTAATGTTATCGTCAATGGTGAAATGCTCGTAGTTATATCCGCCAATCAATTCGTCGCCCATATCGCGATACTTATCGATGTAATCAACATAAATCTTATGTTTCGGGTGCGAAGGGTTTAAATCCCAAAAGAATTTTCTTACCTTCGCTGCTGCTGTTCGGTTGAATGCTTCTTTGATTGTGTTGTCGTGATGTAAATTGATCTCTGTTGCAATCCACATTCCATAAGAGTTACCACGTATTTTCTTATAACTGTCGGCTTTCGCGCCGCCTGCAAATATAACGATTTTCTCTTTAAAACGAGTATGAGGCCCTTTTATAATCAAGGCCTCATTATCTTTATATTTGCTCCAACGACATTGTCCTCGAAAAATATATTCAAGGCCGAAGCCGTTCGCATCACCGATATTTAATTTTGCATTTGCGACTGTTGAACCAGTTGCGAGATGGATCCTATCGGGTACGGTCATCAATTCCATAGCGAAAGCGAAGATATTATCTACGGTTTTACCCGCACGAACAGCACCTTCCGCCACGTTGTACATGTTCTCTTTGCATCTACGAATATAGTTGACGTGTTTGTCGCTAAAATTAAATGGAATCGTCTTTTTCTTCATAAACCAATTCCTTAATTTCATCTAAGTCTTCAATCTCTTCTGAAATTCCTTTCAGTTTATCGATTTCAGTCTTTAGCTTATCGATCCGAAGCATCTGCTCTTCTGTCGCCAATCCTTGATTGCATTGCGCTTCATACTTCACAATCATATTTGTTAGATTCGTCATCGCCCTCGCTTGTGATGTTAAGAAGCGTTCGTAGCGATCCCAAGCCGTGTGATATTCGTACTCGACGGCATCACCGAATTCCCCTTCGCTTTTCTTTTTTTCTAATCGCACTAGGTCTTCACGGTTTTTTACCTCCATGATCGTCTGTGCCCGAATAATTGCTGCATACTGAATTTTGATGTTCTCCCATAGGATATCCAGTGGACTTAATGATTCGATGGCATCCAAAAGCGCCTGTGTTTCCTCCGGCAAGTATTTACTAAAGAGACCGTGCTTCTCTGCATTCTTATTGCCGCGCATGTTTTCCGGCTTTGGCCCGGTGCTCTTTCCGCCATGTAATTTGCATCGGCCGGTTCCCACATGATCCGTTCCCCAGCCGGCTGTTTTTTTGCACGCTGTCCCTGCGCGCGTCTTTGCGCCACAATAATCCAACTTACGGCTCGACATCACCCCACCTCTTTAAAGTCCTATCAATTGATTATTTTCTATGCTTTCTGTCAATACTGTAAATAGCTTTTATCTTATGTATCACGGCTGAAACCCGCCCCGCGCGATCAAAGTGCCGTGCTTCGCGCCCCGCTCGGTTCGAGGAAATAGGAGATCAAAATGTACCATCCGTTCGAAACAGTCCATGCTTACGATTCATTCAAGAAGGCCCCACCGAGCTACCTCAGGACATAAAAAAAGAAACCTCCCTCCGGAGATCTCTCTAGTTATCCACACTATCATTATGCCACGGCAAAATCGCACAAAACGCACCACTATTTACCATGATCGTATGCCGAATGATCAAAATCAAATCCTAATACATGTAACACGTCCTTATTTTTTGCCGATTTCACACCAATCAATCTGTATTTTCCATGATAAAATCTGAATACAATTACTTTCTCGTCAGGTGTTAGTTTGTAATTATAAGGTTTAAAATTAATTTGATTACTCGGAATGGTTTCCAATCCTGATGCTTTTGATTTCTGATACAAAGTCAGCCAATCAGTTTCCTGAATACTACCTACAAGATAAAAAAAGGAGCCGTAAGCTTTTAATTTCTCTTTGTCATCCCTAAAGTACTTAATATTAAATTTCTTATTTTTAGTTAAATGCTTAAAACAAAGAACCGGATAATGAAGTGGCTTATCCGGCTCTTTTATTTTGATGTTATCTGGCTTTTTTGAAACCCTCTTCTTACGAGACATAATGTTCCTCAAAGTATTTTTTTATTAGACGAGGATCAATAACATCACTTTGATTCGTATTCTTCCAAGGGTCCTCTTGATGCGTCATCTCTCTTAAACCCCAAGCGGAATATTTCCCGAACACGTCGTAGACTTCGATCAAAAGATCTACAGTCTCATCATCCAACTTAACTTCTTGAAATTGATCGATTCCTGAAGCACCATAAGATTTGAAATTTTGGTATACGCTCTCTACGACCGGCCCATGCTTCCAGGCCACTATAGGGTCGTTAAATAATTTTTGATTGTGAATAGCCAAAAAAGTACCTTGTGCATAATATAACAACTTTTGTAATTTTAAATTACTAATATTGTCTGTATCTTCATCTTCAAATTCTCGCAATTGAAAATTATAGTTTAAAAACCAATTGGCAATATCATTAGCAGAGTATACTCCATCTATTATATCTACACAGGTCATAACTATCTCCTCCTAGGATAATTATAACACAATAGTCTTGTACTAAAAGTTAAAGTTACTCTTTCCTCATTAAAAATCTATTGTGAACCATTCTAGCGTATGCTTCACCACCACTTCCCATGCTCATACTAATCTTCTGCCAGCTCCACCCGTCGACATAGCGCCTTTGAAAAATCATCCGGGTTCGACTGTCTTCGATGGATGAAATGAATCGCTCGATCTCAATGACCTTATCGACACACGCATCCAGTCGCTCCTGTAGAATTAGCTCCAAGTTGCTTTTCCTCGGGTCTTCCCCCTCAATCTGAATATGTATCTCTTGATACGGAAACTCGCTGTTGGACGCACGCACACGATCCGTCAACGTCGAATTCAGATGGTCGATCCGCTTTTGCAGACTCTTGATTTCACGTTTTAAATACCGGTACTCCTTTAGCGTTTCAGCGTCCATGCCAGCTCCTTCCTTATGCTTTGTTAATCCTCTCCGTCTTCCTCCCGGAGCAACTTGTCCGCCCATAAGCGTGCCTCATCCATCCGTTTTGTCCGAATGGACCAATACCGTTCATGTACGTTCAAAAGATCCTGCTCTGTGTAAAAATGCTTTTTGTTTTCTTTCGCATACTCTCTGGCCGCTGTCTTCGTCGCATAACCTCGATCATACACTTCTTGGATAAACGTCTTTTCGCCATAATTCATGCCGGAACCTCCGTGTAAAATAATTTAATCAGAACATTAGTTCTTTTTATTATCTCTTATTCTACCTCAGAGGTCAATACCTGCAAAACAATGATCTAAAACGGCACATCCTTTTCGTTCACCTCATAATAGCCCGCCTGTCCATTCATCGGTGCGAAGCTTCCGATATTTCCGCCGCCATTTTCTTTCGCGCTTTCTACGAAGTGCAGCCGGTTCACAATGACATCGGTGGTATACACCCGTTCGTCGTTCTTCTCGTAGCTTCCTGTCTGTATCCGTCCTTCAAGGGCCACTCTATTGCCTTTGCGAAAGTAATTGGCCAACAGCTCGGCGGTCTTACCGAACGCCTTGATGCTGATAAAATCAGCGGTGGGTCTGCCCGCTGCTTCCGCTTCCTGCCGCTTCTCTTTCGTCATCCCCCGATCCACGGCAACCGTGGCGAAGCAATTCGCTACGCCGCCTTGGCTATACTTCAGCTCCGGATCGCGGGTCAGACGTCCGTATAAAACCACCACATTCATTTTTTCAACTCCACCTTAAAATCACGGTACACCTCTGGCACGTACTTGATATGCTTCTCTTTCCATGTCTGCCGCAAATCCTTCTTTCGCCGGCACGCAAACCAATGTCCCCCTTTTTGCGTCAAATACTGCTGCTCCCCGTCTGTGGTAATTAACCCCGGAAGCGGGAAAATATATCGTTTTTCCTCCTCGCGATCAATAACAGGCGTATAAGAATACTCTATAATTGCATCTAAAAGTTTGTGGCGCTTATGTGGCTCCAACTTATCAAAATACGATTCGTGGCAATACCATAAGCCGACCATATTAACGTATACATTTGCCACCGTGCCCTCCCTGTTAAAAACCGATAACACATCGCGTTCCTCTCCATCGCAGTATAAAACATGATCAAAGTCCGGCGTAAGTCCAAGTTCTTCTATTAGTTTTATAAGTTCATTCGTTGTCATTTTTTATCCTTTCCGCTTCAAAAAGTTTTTCAAACGCTTCAATGTTATCTTCGTTATAAATTTCATCATCTACATAAAAAATACACTCGTAGTCTTTCATAAGTCGCAAGCAAATCTCTTTTTCTGATAAATCCTCACAGTTATCTAAACTCTTGGCTCTAATTGCATTTATGCTTGTAAAGTTTTCTACTTCTAGGTCCCATTGATACATATAAGGACTCCAACAATTTGCCATTTGCTTGGCTTTGCCTCTTGATTCAGCCCATACAAGACTAATATAAGGTTCTGGACTTTCGTCTGAACTTAATATCCACGCTCTCACTATTCCCACTCCTTTTATCTATTCCTCACCATAAACAGTTTCTCGTGCTTTTTATGTCTTCTTTTTCTTTCATTGTTCGTGTTTCCTTTCGAAATTCTCAATTTATTTCCCACTGCCGCTAATCTGCTTCATCATTTCTTGCATAAAAAGTTTCTTCATGTCTTTTCTACTAAAGAGTTCTCTAAATTGATCGGCAATAAAGTCATCTAGTTTGCTCGCTAACATATCCTCGATCTGTTCGCTATCCCATACATAATACTGCGTCCACATTTCTTCAAACTGATTTATCATACTCTCTTTGATTCCATCTTTCACATCTTGCCAATTTCTTCTGTAAAATCGGCTAGTATTGTGCTGAATAGTTTCATTTTTCCACCTCAAATTCTGCAATATCCACACAACAAGAATATTTTGTGCCCACTTTTGTGCTTAGTATATAATCAGCGAATGCAGCATTTGCCCTCTCTAATGATTCGAAAACTCCGACAATTGATTCCTTTCCAGTCTCTTCTCCATCTATCACCACAAAAACTTTCATCACCGCACCACGTACTTCCAAATCCTCCTCTCTTATAAAAACGCCGTCAATTATCTTGCCCTTGCTGTCCTTATTTTTTTGTAGGCAGTAGATAAACACTCTTCCAAATCCATCCCCAATTGTTTGGCCAAAATAACCAATGTCACCAACGCATCGCCAAATTTCACCTTTGTCTTATCGCAGAGCACGTAATCTCCGTATGAAGCGTAATTCGTTACTTCAACATCCAACATCGCCTCAATCCAGATGACATCTTCCTTGAATTTCGCGAACTGTTTGTCGGCATTAGACGGATCCACAATCCCTTTTTCTTCGCCCCACGCTTCCACTTTCTTAATCAACTCGTTCATCGTCGCTTACCTCCTCGCCGTCAATATCAAAATAATAAACAAAGTGCTCTTTGCTCGGGTCCGGTCTGTAGCCTAAAACAACCATATCAAGTCGCCTTCGCGCGATTTTGTACGCCGAAGCATTGATGTTTACGTCAAATTCTATTCCGTCGACGTTCATTTTTTGTACAAATATTTCGACAACTCCCTTAAAGCGGTATGTCTTATACTTGACGCGCCTTTTTCTGCTTTGATTTTCTGCCTTCATCTTTCTCCCTGCTTAACAAAAACAGTCCATACTGTCTTTCCTCGTCTATGACCATAAATTGGTGTCTCGTTAAAAAGTTTTAAAACGTTATTTACGCTAATATCATGATCAGACCATTTAAACACTAGAGTTCCGTTTTGCTTTAAAACCCGCCAACACTCAGAAAAACCTTGTGCTATGTCATCTTGCCATGTATTTTTATCTAGTCCGCCATATTGTGCTCGCATGATAGAGTTGCCTGGAGATTTCAAATGTGGCGGATCAAATATCACGTGATGAAAAGTTTCGTCATCGAATGGCATGTCTCGAAAATCACCGACTATATCCGGATTAACATCTACTTTCTTTCCATGGATTTCAAACTTTTCTTTTCGTATATCCATGGTGACAACATCATCTCTGCTCTTGTCAAAATAAAACATCTGACTCCCGCAACAAGCATCTAAAATCATCTTCTCCGTTCCTTCAAACCCTCAAAAAAACATTAACAAACGTTAACTACAACAGTTTCCCCTGCTCATATCCGAGAATCCCGAAAGCATCGTCAATGCTCCGGGCGATCCCATAAAGCACCTTCGGCGATACCTCCGACCGCATAAAATCAATCTGCGACTGAGAAACCACGCCCGATGCCGTCTTCACCTCGATGAAAAACATCTTTCCGTCCGCCTTTCTATAACCGAAGAGATCCGGAAAACCCTCCGGCAACGCCCGCACAAAGCGCTTCCCGTCCGGACTCTTTAAAAGCCCGCTGGTCGCCACCCAACAGCGACCCAGCCCTGTGCCGTTTATGGCATCGGCAATCTCCTTCTGAATCTTCCCTTCCTTGCCTCTCAAAACACGCTCCTTTCCACATGCCTTATGCAAAACAAATAATTTTCCTCCACCTCCACATGGTAGCCCTCTTTGAGCAATTCGCCGACGAGCCTCATTCGCTCCTTAAAGCTACGGTAAGGGACCATCAGTACCTGAATCATCCCTACCTCCATGGACTTTGTTTTGCCACTTCCTCGAGCATATTTTCGATTTTCATTTTTTTACTTTCCAGTTCCCTCCCATGACCTCGCAGATTCTCAGGCAATTGCGCTTCCCTGCGTTCAATGGCGCTCGTGTTCTGATAGGCCATGCGAAAATTCGCTCGGTCTGCCTTCGGATCTTCACTCAAGCAAAAGCTTTGGAAGCCCAAGCGGCGAATCACCTTCCCTGCAATCGGGTCTCGCTCTTCAATCCAAGCGATGGCCTCCGCTTCCCGGTAGCCTCCAAAACGTGATATTGCCCGCTGCACCAGCCCATAGCCGTACGAAAAATCACGAATCATCACATCCTCTTCAGTGGCGAGTTCCCGAATTTCCGCAATGGTCGGCGGAAATTTGTTCGTCGCGATGTGCTTCGCCACAGCCTTTGTGAGGGCATCAATGGGAATGTCTCCAAGCATCTTGAACCAGAATTCAATGGCCAATCGATTTTCAAAAAGGCCGGACTTCGGGTAGCTCTCTTTGATGCCCATAAACAAATTCGCATAAGCCTGCGGTATTTTATTCGCATTCATCCTGCATCATCTCCTCCAGTACCTGCCTTGTGCGCTCCGTCCCCGATGCCGGGCGAGATCCATTCAACGGCGTGATGCTGCTCGCATCTAAAAAATCTTCATAACGCCCGTTAAAAAACGTCGACCCGTTCATAAACGCCAGAGACGTAAACCCATTGGCGCGTTGATTCATCACATCTTGCTTGTAGTTCTCTACTGCACGCAAAATAGTCTCTTTCCCGAGGTCCTGAATCGCCGCCTTGGCCTTTTTCGTTACGGCACTCTTGCCTTTTTTGTTGGGATAAGCCTGCCACGCGGCCTCGAAAAAAGAAACCGCCGCGGGGTTTGGTTTCGTTTCGTCTCGTCTCGTTTCGTTTTGTTTTGTTTCGTTTCGTTTAATGCTAGAGCTTTGCTTAGCATTTGCTAAGCAATTGCTAGACTCTTGCTTCTTCGCCTTGCTAAGCCCGCCTTTTCTGCCGGCTTCAGCGCGCTTTTTAGAGACGTCATCCTTATATTCCATGTGTTCCAAAAAGCGAACCGAATAAAAAGATTCGTGATCTTCCGTAAACTCAAACAAACCGAAATCTTCGACGATCGATTTTATAAACTCATTACTCACCCGGAAGTCAAAAGCAATTAAATTATAATTTGTGGAAAGCATGTAGTCTGTACTATCTAGGAGTCGCTCGAGGATAGCAAAGAAAACGCCGTAGCCCTCCATCCCATACTTCATGCGCAATGCGAGGATCTTTTCGTCGTTCCTGGCATTGGAATAATGCGGGAAATATTGTGTTGTTGCCATACTACCTCCATCACTGTAGGCATACCAAGAACCGAATCGGCGCTAGATATGCGTACAAAAGGCATGGTAAGGGGCACATGCCCCTCACCGATTATTTATTGGCTGCTTCTGCCTCGACTTCCTGACAAATCTTTTCGTAGTCCGTCTTCTTAATCTCGTCACTGTGGCCGTAGCCGTACTTACTCATTACCGACTTGCACAACTCAGCATCACCCTTGGCAATGGCATAGAGTCGCTTCGCCTGCGCTTGGGAAATCGTGCCGTCGCGATCCGTGTAGGTCCGTTGATAGGCCGAAGCCTGATTGCCGGCTAAGTCCATGTCCTCAATGTCTTGGGTAAAGACATCGCTTAGAGAGCCTACCAATAATGCTGCATCCACCATGGCCCGCTTCTTCGCCATCTTCAGCACCGTGTTGTCCATGGTGTAAGGATCCTGCTTAATGTATTTTCGTTCGCGGGTATTGCAGCTGCCGAAGCCTTCCGTCATGACCTCGCCGTTCTTCTTCAGCCGGCATGCTACCTGGTACTGGAAGAAGCCCGTATCGAAATCCCGTGTTGAATCCAGAATTTCAAATTCACTGGTCAGTCCCAAGAGCATAATCAGCTTTTCCGCGCCGGGCTTTAAAAGCGTCGGCTTCCCCGTGCCGGGGATCACGCCGAAGTCGTGATTTTGTGTAAATTGACTTTGCACCAACGTCTGAAACTGCTTAATCTTTTGAATACTTCCTTGAATCGACTGCAAATTCGTCGATTCGATCAAAGACAGGACGTTTACTTCTTGCACTTGTACTTCATTCACATTCGACATAGCGAACCTCCTCACTTAAATTTTCCACCTTCCCGGCGATAACCCGATCCAACAGCTCCCAATTGTCGTAGACATAGGCCGCCAAACGATGCGTGAAAAGCTTGCTTAAATTCGCATCCTCCTCAAAGAACGTCTGTAAAGCGGCGATTTTAATCTTGCGATCCAATTTTAAATCCATAGAAGACCTCCTATTTGGTACTACATATAGTGAGTATTTTTCCATAACTACTATATATAGTTGCTTTTGTAGTAATTTGTAGTAAACTATTTAAGAGTACATCCTCCTGTTTACTCATCGAAGAAGAAAGGAGAAACTTTATTGGGACGAATCAAAGTGACGCGTGAATCTAAAACAGGCAGAAACACACATTTTAAAGACACGACCACCGGCCGATACATGACACGAAAACAATTTGTAACATCCATAAATGCCGGTAACTATCCCGGGTACCATGTCAGAACGATTAACGGCATCAAAACGCCGGTATCGAACCCTGATAAATCCTCAAAAAATAACTTAGACTAGTTCATCTTTTAGGATGTACTCAACTACATAACCTTCACAACAAACATTGCCATTCGAATCGATTGATGCGATCAAAAGGCCGTTTGCGTCCTTTACGATGATTTCTCGTACCTCCATATCCTTCATAAGGATCGGAATCGGCTCCAGGAACAGTTCTAAATCCTCGCCGTAACGATCAGCGATGGTCGATAGCTTTTCAAGTGACTTAGCGCCACAGATGCCCCGCCCTTCCATCATTTTGAGGAAATGAGAATAACTGACGCCCCATGCACAAACAAAATCTTTTTTCGTCCGGAAATGCGCCGCAATGAACGCCTCCGTCGCTTCCCGGTCGAGATAGCGATCCATCTTCGCCTCCTATCTCAACCGCAGCGACTTCGTTCGCACGAGTTCTGCGCCTTCCGTCAGCTCTCCGGCCTCAATAGCCTTCTTGATCTCCGTCTTCATGGGCTTTCGTTCGATCTTCCAGTAAGCATCGGGAATAAGATCTTCATCGAGAATGTTCACACTCGGCGCATTGGCCTGGATGCTCCACTTAAAGATCCCCGAAGTGACCTTGTCCTTGCCCATGGCTTCCAGATTCTGTTGCACATAGCCCTTAATATCCGCGATGCGGTTCTTCACTGCCATCTTCCGCGCCTTGAGCCGCTTTTCCTCCGCTTCCAGCGCCTCCGCCTCCGCTTCCAGATTGCGAATCACCTTCGCCGTCGATTCCAACTTTTCTTCCAGGGCTGCATCCACGGAATCCATGGCCGCCGAAACGGCCACATCGTCGTCGATGTTCTCGAGATTCTCGTAAATCTCGGCAATGTCATACAACTTCATTTCTCGCCCTCCTCATTCATTAACTGCCGGCACAACTCCTGAATCTCGGCTAAAAGCCGGGGCTTCTTCTCCTTGGCTGCTTCACCGATGCGGATATCGATATCGCAACGGTTTAACTCCGCCAATTTCCCTTCCAACCTTTCACCGGTTGTGGTGGGTTCCACGTGTTCGTAATACATTTTGATCTCCTTTGTGTTATACTAATGGTGGTTAACGATCGATCTCGCTTGGACACCTGTCCGGCGAGATTTTTTCATTTACGCGCGTCGTCTCGCGGCACAAATCATTCTTCAGCACCGAAGACTTCAACCTATGCTCGGTCTCAAACAAATAGTAATGGGCGTACTCGCCGATGACCTTCCCGGCAACGAAGTTCTTATTATGTCTAGTTCCATTCATTTTGTCGTAGGTCACGGAATACCACTTTCCTATTTCCAACGCCCGAAGCGTTCCGCCGATATTTTGCGGCTTCGGCGCATCCCAATACATTTCGGTGCCTTCACCTGCAATTAGAGGCCTTATGTCTTCACTGCACCTTGCCGTGATGGACTTCCGTTGACTACGCCCTGCCACGATACGCTGCCGGTGGCGCTGCTTAGGCAAAGCATCAAATGCGGCTTCAATCTTTTCTGCCACCGGACCGATCACATACTCCCTTTTCCGCGAGTAAATGAGCTGCACCGTTTCATCTCCAATGCCGACTACATCGGCCACAACCTCGGTGGGTCCATAATGCTTAAGCAGCGCAATCACCTTCGGCCGAATGTCCGCCAGCGACTTCCATTGATTGTTCATGCTTCCTCCTAATAGGGGTACTGGCCGCGTTCCTTACTGTAGGCCACCGCCCACGCCGCTTTATTATCAAGCTGCGTAACGCATGCGCTTTCCGCCAAATCGTCACAAGCAACGGCCAGCATAAAACTCACCAGCGCCACCAAACCGACGATGGCCAAAAACGCCAACGTCCTGCGCCGTACATACTTCGCATCGTTATACATCACGCACGCTCTTCGTTTTGCCATGCCATTCGCCTCCTTCACAGTTGAATCCCCTGCTTCGAACTCTTCCGAAGCCACTCTTCCACTTCTTCCTTGAAAAACAGCGTCCGATTCCCGACACGCAGCTTCGGAAACGACGGATACTTCTTCGCCATCTCCCTGAGCTTGTGCTCCCCAATGGGGATCACCTTGGCGAGCTCCTTCGCCGTATAAATTTCCCTGTCCATACCACGCCTCCTTTATTCTCTTATAGTGAATTTAATTCACCTTTCGGCGTAAAAAAATAACGTTCTTGTTCTTCCGGGCTCATCTCAAGAAGATCCCGTAAAATGGCAATCTCTGAAGCTTTAAATTCAGTTTCCCCATTTAACTTCAAGTATAGCGTCTTCCTGTTTACTCCTAGCTGCTCTGCGATATATTCCATCTTATATCCGGACACAGCTATTTTATCCCTTAGAGTTGTAATACGATCACCTCACTTCCGTGAATTACATTCACTATTTAGAGTATATACGCGCCGTGAATTTCTGTCAACTAAATTTCCTAATTTTGTTGAATTTATTTCACGTCGATGCTAAAATGTAGCCAAGGAGGAGGTCGCAAGTGTTAGATTTATATAAAAACATTAAATCGCTTCGATTAAGCAAAGAACTCTCACAGGAACAGCTTGCAGCTATGACAGGATACAAGGATCGGACATCGATAGCTAAAATTGAAGCCGGAAAAGTAGATTTGTCTCAATCAAAAATTATTGAATTTGCCAAGGCCTTGGGCGTGTCCCCTTCCTACCTCATGGGATGGAACAGCTCAGACGATGTCGATCTGACCAAAATCAAAGGCATCATTCCAATAAAAAAACTCCGCCGCATCCCCATCCTCGGACAAATCGCCTGCGGAAACCCCATCCTCGCGGAAGAAAACTACATAGGCTATTTCACTGCCGACGACAAATACCTGGACTCCGACTTCTGCCTCTACGCCAAAGGCGACAGCATGACCGGCGCCGAAATCGATGACGGCGATCTGGTTTTCATAAAAAAACAATCCGACGTGGACGACGGCGAAATCGCCGCCGTTTTGATTGACGACGAGGCCACACTCAAGCGCGTCTATAAAATCGCGGATAAAGTGCAGCTTCGTGCCGATAACCCCCACTACCCGCCTATCGACCTCGACGGCACCCAAACCGTTATCATACTGGGTAAAGCCACCCACGTCCTTCGCCCGGTGAAATAAACGACAACAGCGTCCATGCGCTTTTAGATAGATGTCCGCCATGCATTAAATCCATACATAAGGAGGAACTCATGAAGAAATTCTTACTCCCGCTGCTTTTATCGCTCACCTTGATCACCGCATGTTCAAACCAGGAGGCCACAAAAAACGAAGCCGCTTCGAATGCGCCCGCCAACTCAGCTGCAGCCAACGAGAAGATTGATGAACAAAAACTCCAAGAATACCTAGATGGGATCAATAAACACGGCGTTGTATCTGCGTCTTTCAACAAAGATCAAATGGCAATTAATCACACTGTTTTCAATATTAATGATGAACACCCCACCTTTACCTCTGAATTTTTAGATGCAGTCTTGGATGAGTCCACTTGGATGCAGGAAAATATTTCACCCAACTTTACGCTAAACTATTTTTTTGAAGACGATTCTGAGACGCCGTTCCTAGTCGTAAAGGATCATGAGGTTGTTTCTAAAACCATTGATTTTCAAGAGGTTACAAAATATGAAACTAAAGACGCCTCATTTGTCATGAAAAACTTCGAATTTCTAGATGGAAAATATGGCAAGAAAATCTTGGCCATCACCATGGATTATGTAAACAAAACAGACCAGCCGCAAAATCCTTGGTTAAACTTTGCTACTGCCATTAAAGGCGAGCAGGAAACGGATGCCACTGTCGACTTGTTAAATGGAGCGAATGGCTTATTCCCTGATGATTATAAGCCCGAAGCGGTCAAAATGGGCGAAACTCAAATAAAGCCTAACACGCCGGTTGAAGTTGTCGTCGGTTTCCAACTGAACGATCCTTCGGCCAATGTCTATCTACGGTCCATGTTCGGCAATGACTTTGAAAAGTTGATCGAACAATAGCATGGATTAGGAAGATAATCAGCGCCTACCTTCGTTCATAGGGTAAGAACTCGGGATAATTATGAGGTTATCTTATTCCAATTTATTTCGATTTATTGGAATGCTACTCTCTTATTCCAATTTATTTAGGTTTATTGGAATAATTGTCTGATCAATATGAGATCAGAGATTTACCGGAAAAACTTGAAACCAGAAGAAAAGGAATAAAAAAGCCCCTACCCTGTTGCAGCAGGATAGAGGCAAATGGTTGAGGCGTGGTATACCTACAACACACTTAGTATATCACAGCCTCCACAAGTTAAGGAGGCTATTTTTATGTCAAAAAATGCAAGCGGATTAGGTTCACTCACCTATACCATGCGAAACGGAAAGAAATATTGGACAGGCCGGATCACCCTTGGCCAGGACGTCCAAGGCAGACAAATTCGGAAGTCCTTCTCCGGCTATAAAAAATCCGAGATCGTAGAAAAGATGAAAAAGGCATCCACTTTTACAAATGTCTCCGGCATTGTGGATAACGGAAGCCAAATCCTCGGCGACTTCCTAAAGTACTGGATATTTAACATCAAAGCCAAAGAGATCAAGTCCACCACCGTCATCCGGTACGACCAACTGCTGAGGCTGCACATTCTCCCCTATCCATACGCCAATACGAAGGTGAAGGATATCACCATCCTAAACTTACAAAAATTTGTAAATTATTTGGTTGAGGAAGAAGGCTCATCTGCCTTAATCGCTAAAAATACCCTGAGCTTGATCAAGCTGTTTTTGGACTACTGCATCGTCTTGGGCATTATCCAAGCCAATCCGAGTCATTATGTAACAGTGCCTAAAAAAGAAACCCATGTTAATTCAGGAAAGTACCGCATTTTCTCAAGATCTGAACAAGAGAACATCATGGCTACCCTCGATCTTAATTTCTTTGTCGATCAAATGCTCTACCTTGATTTCTTCACCGGGCTTCGGCGCAACGAACTCCGAGGACTCCAGTGGCGACACTTCCATGATCACTCCATCATAGTCGATCAACAGATGCGGAGAAACTACATCTTCGACGATACCGGCGCAAACACCTTAGAGAAAAACAAGATTCATTCTCTGAAAACGGAATGTTCATTCCGTACCATCCCGCTTCCCGAAATCGCCGTCGACTTTTTAAATGGTCTGAAAGAAGAATCTATCGGCAAACACAAACGATTAAACAAAGCCTTTACTTCTTCCAGTTTCATCTTTTCCGATGACCTATGTCATCCCATCGAAGAAAAACGTCCGAATCGGCGCCTACAATCGATTTGTAGAAGGTTAAATATGGAACCCAGGCCACTACACTCCATTCGCCACTCCTACGCCACACGGCTCTTTGAGGAAGGCGTGGACATAAAAACCGTCCAGGAGCTCATGGGCCACTCCGACTATAAAACGACACTGGACATATACACCCACGTCATGCCCGAGAAGAAAAAAGAAGCCGTCTCCGTTTTCGATAAAATCTATGCGAAAAAATAAAAATTGTTGGCTATGAGTTGGCTACGGAGCCGTAAAAATAAGTAAAAGCACGTAAGGATAAAAACCCTACGTGCTTTTAAAATGCGTATTTTTAGCCATTTGTAAGCAAACGGAAAAATACTAAATCGTCTGGTGCGGGAAAGAGGACTTGAACCCCCACGTCGTTGACACTAGATCCTAAGTCTAGCGCGTCTGCCAATTCCGCCATTCCCGCGTACTCGCGATGCGAGTTGAAATCCCGAAGGATTATGGGGTGGATAGTGGGAATCGAACCCACGATCTCCAGGACCACAATCTGGCGCCTTAACCGACTAGGCCATACCCACCACAAAATTTGACGATGGATATATATTAACATCATTTAATACCCATGTCAAATGTTTTTTAGCTTTTTAATGATTCAACAAATGCGCGTAGGGCCAGGCCGCGGTGACTGACGGCATTTTTCTCGTCGTCGGTCATTTCGGCGAAGGTTTTGTCGTAGCCTTCGGGAACGAAGAGCGGATCGTATCCGAAGCCTCCCTCGCCGCGAGGCGATTCGGTTATGTGTCCGGGACAGATTCCTTCCACCGTGTAGATCTCTTTTTCTCTCTTCACGGCGATGACCGTTTTAAAATAGGCGCTGCGGTCGGATTTGCCTTCCATTTCGCGCAAGAGTTTTTCGCGATTTTTTTCGTCGTTTCCGTCTTCGCCGGCATAGCGTGCGGAATAAACGCCGGGGCGCCCTTCGAGGGCTTGGACGAAAAGACCAGTATCGTCGCCGATGACGATTTCGCCCTCCAAGGGCTTGATTTTAATCATGGCGTTTGCTTCCAGGGTGTCGCCGTCTTCCACGGGGTGGATGTCGCCGTAGCCGGCTTCGGTTTTCGACAGGACGCGGAATTTTTCGTCGACCAATTCACGAATTTCCCTGAGCTTATGTTCGTTGTCCGTGGACAGGATGATATTCATGGCGTCTCCTTTAAAAAAGGAAGGCTCCCGCCTTCCTTACATGTATTTGCGATTGTAGTTTTCGATTCCCTTGACGATGCCGGTTGCCAATTTGTCCAAATAGCTGTCGCTCTTCAACTTTTCAAGTTCGTCGGGATTGGACATAAAGCCCCCCTCGATTAAACAGGCCGTCATATTGGTTCGTCTTAGCACGGCGAGTTCCGGACGATTCTTGATTCCGCGACTGTTGGCTCCGGTTTCTTTTAATACGGCGTTCAGTACCTCTCTCGCAAGGAGCGTTTGATCGCCTGCATCTTTTTTCAGTTCCACGTCATTTTCGGAGGCGTAGAGAACTTCGATTCCATATGGCGACGCACTGCCCGCCGAGTTAAAGTGGATGCTCACAAAAATATCCGCATTGTTGCGATTGGCGATGGCCGCCCGTTCGCTCAAGGCGATAAATTCGTCGGTGGTGCGCGTCATAATCACATTGTAGCCCCGCTCTCTCAGCATGGATTCCACGCGAGGCGCCACACGAAGGTTCAAGGCTTTTTCCGTCGTCTTGTCTTCAGCGATGGCACCGGAATCTTTGCCACCGTGACCGGGATCGATGACGACGGTAATGTTTTTCTTTTGACCCGGCTCCATGGGTTGGGGCTTCGCATCGTTTACTTCCGGCTCTTTCGGCAGAGGCATGGGTTCTTTTACTTTTTCAACGGGCGCTTTCGGCTCTTGGACCGGTTTCGCATTATTCTGTTGTTGCGGCGCCTTAACGACGCCGTTGTCGATCATCGCCAAACGTTTGTTTTGATCCCAATCGACGCTGAATCCCAGGGACTCCGACAAGAAGCGCAGAGGCACCATGGTCTTGCATTCATTGTTTTGGGCCGTGTACTGGGTCAGTTTCGGCACCGACGCGTCGTCGATGCGCATTTTCTTTCCGTTGACGTAGACGACGGAGCTGTTGATCTTCAGCTTCACGTCTTTGTCCATCATGGAAATGCTCACCGATTTGGTTTTTTGATTCCATTTAACATTGGCTCCCATAAGTTCCGTGAGCTCGCGAATGGGAACGAAGGTGCGGCCGTTGTCTACATAAGGTTTGTATTCACTGTATAGGTCAAAGCCATTTACCTTGACATTGGCGACGCTGACCTTTCGATTGTTGCCATTGGTTTTAACACGCATGGTTGCGCCGGCTGCTTCCGAAAATCCTGAAAAGATTAACATAAACGCGAAGCAAAAGGCGAAACTTCTTAAAAATCGTTTCAAGGGAACCTCCTTCAAATTGGTAACACTTTGTCAATAATTATTATGGTTCCCTCGCCTTTAAATGTCAAACAGTCCGTAATCTTTGTAACTTTATTGTAATCTTACTAAAGCCGTGTAGAGGGCGTCGGGGCCGGGGGAGGCGATTTCTTGTTCCGAGCCGTCTTTCATTTTGTAGACGACGCGGTTTTCATCGGTCACTTCGCCGATTTTCGTAAATAAGATGCCCCGGTCGGTTAATTTCTTTTGCATGGGTTCAAAATCGTCTTTATCCAATACAACCAACATGGAGCCGCTGGAAATAAGGCGGTACAAATCCACCTCGGCCTTTTTCGCCACGGCTTTCGTGGATTCCAATACGGGAATCGCTTCTTTGTCGATGGCCACGCCCACCTTCAGTGCCTGTGCCATTTCCCAAATGGCGCCTTCCACGCCGCCTTCGGTGACATCGTGCATGGCGCGAATGCGAAAATCCTCGGCCACTTCGCCTTCCGTTTGCACACTGAGGGCATCGACCAGCCCCCGGCCTTCTCGGAGCAGCTCCTCGCCGATCTCCTTCAGGGCCTCGGCGCAATCCGTCGCAAGGATGGCCGTGCCTTCAAGGCCCGCGTACTTGCTCATGGCCACCACGTCCCCTGCCCGCACTTTCGACGGATCGGGCACTTTGTCTTTGCTGACGCGGCCCACGACGGTGGAGATCATAATGGGTTTGGACACGGTATCGGTAATTTCCGTGTGTCCTCCAATAATATCCATATTAACCGCGTCGGCGGCCTTTTGCGCGTCGGCCATAATGGTTTCGATGTCTTTCGACGTGGTGTTCACCGGAAGGAGCAACGTCAGCAACACGCCCACGGCGTCGGCGGATTTCGTCGCCACGTCGTTGACGCTGATATGAATGGCCAGTGCGCCCAAGTTTTCCGCAGCCCCTGTAATGGGATCGCTGCTCAATACGATCAGATCTCCGCCGAAGTCCAACATGGCCGTGTCTTCGCCGATGGAAGATGCGCTCAAGACCTCGCTTCGCTTCGATTTTATTTTTGAAAGAATCAGTGAGTCCAATTCTTCGTTGGATAGTTTTCCTACGTCCTTATAAACTTTCATTTATGACTCCTATATACTGGCGCTGTTGTCGCCGGCGTCGTTTACCGTCATCTCGTCGCCCATCATCTCGTCGCCTGCGGAATCCATACCGTCGTCCGTTTCTTCGGAAGGGGTGGAATCACCTTCTTCGCCGCCGATTAAATAGGCCGTTAATTGGAAGTAGATCACATCGCCGACCGTCGCCGTCGGTTCTTCTTCCACTTTAACTTTCAACACGTCTTCCAATTGACTGCACCAGTTTTGTATTTCGTTGGCATCTTTTGCTTCGCCGCGAATGGACAGGGTGCCGTTTTGGTAATCCATGCCCGTTACGGTCAGTGTATCCGGCGCAGAGGATTTCACCTTGGTAATGGCATCGGCAATGTCGGCGCTCTTTTGTGCACCGCTTCCGCCTTCAGTCGAATCCGATTCGTCTTGCGCCATTTCCTGTTCGTGGGTCCGGACGATAAGGTCTCGGTTTTGCTGCTTTAATTTTTCACCGTAGACAAAGGAGCCGATGAGAATGGCAAAGGCCACGACAAGGGCGCCGATGGGCAGGTAGTAGTTTTTGCCTCCGCCGCCGGAGCGTCTTGTGCCGGAGAACATGGCGGCAACATCGCCGTGTTCCGCCGCGGCGGCAAAGATATCCCCTAAATTCAGCGGCTTGTATACTTCCTCGTCCATAAGTGCGGAAAATAAACCGCTTTCCACGAAAGATCCTGCGATTAACTGCCTGTCGGCCAGGGCAAAATCGCCGCCCATATGCTCCACATGGCCCAACGCTTCGTAATAAGCCGATTGCATTTCCCTTTTCATGGCGGCGGGATCCACATCGCTCATGCGCTCGTCGAAATTTTCGTCTTTAATGCGCAGGACATCTTCCGCTTCCAGTTCGTTTCTACTCATAAAGTCCAGGACGGAATCGTTGACCTCCGTGCGGTCGAAGAAGCGATTTTCGTGGCCGTAGTAAAAGCCCAAGTGGCTCGTGCCGACGAAATTCACCCTTGCGCCGCCCAGCCAATGGGCGTATTCCAGGCATAACGTTGAAAAAGGAATGATCCCGCGAAGTTTTATTTCGCATTTTTTCGCTAAATCCCTGTAACCTTCCAAGAGTTCTTCGGGACATATCGTAATTAACAGATGGTGGATGTCGTCGTCACTTTTTAAATCCACCGAATCCAAGGCATATTCCTCTAAATCCTGAGGGAAAAGTGACGGACACTCGTTTTCGATTAGCGAAGCCCTCTCCTTCTCCGTCATAGACGGCACATGCATGGTGCGGTTTACCGCCGAGGCGGAATTTATGACGAACAAGGCATGGCTCTTGGTCAGCTCGTTTTCTTCCAAGGTCTTTTTCAAAAGATAGTGCAACTGTGCGCTGTCTAAAATTTCGCCGTCACTAAGGACGTTCATCGGTATATCAAAAGAATAAAGTGTGCTTACGGATTTGTTTTCGTCTACGTTTGCTACATAGCAGCGACGATCTTCGAAGTAAATTATCGCTTCGCGCTTATTAAATAATTTCATTTCGCCCTCCTACAAGCATTATATCCCACGAATGCGTAATTTTTATGTAATTTAAACAATTTCGTTCACAAATAAATTCCTACAATCAAAAAACCCAACAGAAAAAAGGGAAACATGGGGACGGCTTTCTGTTTGAGGCCTTTGAAAAAGTAAAGGCCCCCGCCGATGAGGGCGGCCGAAACAAAGGTCACGGTAAAAAATAAATAGCTTCTCCATATCTCCCCGATGCCCAAGGCGAGAATCGAAGCATAATAAATGTCCCCCTCGCCCACCGCCTTGGGAAAGAGAAAATAAAGCGCGCCGATCAGGAAAAAGAGAAAGGCGCCGCTTAAGGGATGAATGGATCCATCGAGAATCAGAGCCACGACAAAGATAACGCCGCCTACGACAAGATCCCCTGTAAACACATCCTGGTGGCGACTGTCTTCCAGAGCCAAAAGATACATGACAAATACGGCGGCCACCGGGAGGACGGAGGCCTTCTCCATGCCCAAGTAATGGAGCAAAAAGGCGGCGAGCGCGCCTCCGATTCCTTCGCTCAGCGGATGGTAGAGGGAGATTTTTTCGCCGCAAGCGCATCGCCCGCGACAGAAAATGTAGCCGAGGACGGGAATCAAATAGGGCCACGGAATGATGCGGCCGCAGGATTCGCAGCGGCTTCTTCCGTAGGTCCAATTTTCGCCGCGCCTACGCCTGTCGTCGAAAAGATTGAAAAAGGACACAAAGGAGGCCGCGAGAAAAAAGGCAACCAGATAGATCAGTATCATTTTTGTTTTGCTTGATCAGGCTTACCCGTATCAGGCACCAAAGTATTATTATTATCTATTTTTACCATGCCGGGCTCCACGATAATGTTTCCATTTTCTACCTTCACAGTAAAAGAAGTATATTTACTTAATGCCTTGGCCGGCTTCGGAACTTCGCCGGATTCCAAATAGGGCTTGAGATCATCTAATTCAATCGTCCCTTCGGTCGGTTTGTCCATGGAGTAAAGGATCGCAGCATTTTTTATGACCCGCACATTGGCATTGTGGGCTGTGGCCTGAGCGCTTAAATTGGAGCGTTGGTAGCGGGGAATGGCGATGGCGATGAGCAGGGCCAAGATGGCGATGACAATAATGAGTTCGATCAGGGTGAATCCCTTTTTCTTTTTCATAATTCCTCCTAAAAACTGTTTACCATGTCAAACATGGGAATGGCAATAGAAAAAATAATAAATCCGACGACGACGGCCATGAGCAGAATTAGTGCCGGCTCTATGTATATGCTTATGCGCTCGGCGCGATTTTTCTGCCGTCCTTCCTCCAAATGGATGGCCACGGCGAGCATCTCGCTTACGGCGGAAGAGGCCTCGCCTAAGGCGACGAAAGAGCAGTTCTGCGCTTTAAACAAATCGCTTTTCTCCATGGCCAGAGAGAGCTCCTCCCCTTTCATCAGGCCGCGAATCATCGCCTGCGCCTTTCTCTCGATGTAGGGATTTTCCGCCCCTTCGTTCATGTTTTCCATAATGCGCAACAGGTCCACGCCGTTATCCATTTGCATCTTCATGGTTCTTAATTGCCTCAGCTCAAAGGGGTCTCGGTAAAAAGGCGCAGCGATCGACAGATGGTACCATCTGCGGTAGAAGCCGTCGGCGGTTTTCGGATGATTTTTCAGGATCAAAATCATCAGCATCAAAAGGAGAAGCGCCGCGATGTAAAGAAGGCCGAAGCGATTAAAATGATCGGCGATGGCGATGAGCATGCGGGTCATCAGGGGCAAGGGCACCTGTCGGGATTCAAAGACGTCGGTAAATACGGGAAGCACCGAATGAAGCACCACCTGCAAAACAAAAAGGGATGTAATCATAAGGATGACGGGATAGGCCAGGGCATTTGCAAGTTTTCTGTGCATTTGTTGTTCCTCGTCGAAAAAATCCGCCAGTTGGCGAAAGATGTCGCCCAAGGTTCCCGCCGCCTCCCCGCTTCGAATCATGCCGGGGACGAAATGGGGAAAACAGTCGGCTTCATGGAAAGCCTCGGAGAGGAGCTTCCCTTGCCGCACCGCCTCCACGATGAATTCCAATTTTTCTTTCTGAAGGCCTTTGGACTCCCGGGCCATTAATTCCATGACCGTAACGATGTCCAAACCTCCGGACGACATAAGGGCCAGTTGGGAAAACAATAAGGCCAATTGCCCTTTCGCAATCACCCGCCGCGGCTTTGTTAATTGAAGTCGCCGCCCTTCTTCTTTCAAGGCGACGATGCGGTAGCCGGCTTCGTGGAGCTTTTCCCGCGCCTCCTGTAAATTCTCCGCGTCCATTTCATCGGTCACGAGATTCGACTGTGCGTCGATGATTTTATACTTAAACTTCATGGCTCACCTACATGGTCATAATGGTGCGGTAGGCCTCATCGAGGCTGATGGTTCCCGCAAGAATCTTCTCCCGCAGGGCCTCTTTCAATGGAATCATGCCCGTTATCACCGCCGCATCCCGCAGAGCATCTAACGTGACGCCGGGCTTAATTAGGTCGCGGATTTTTTCGTTCATGGCCATGATTTCGAAGACGGCTTCCCTACCGGTGTAGCCTTCAAAACAGTGTTCGCAGCCCGCGGCCTCGTAGGTCGGTCCGTCGATTCGAAAGTAATCGTCTTTTCTGTAAACTTCTTTCTTGCAGTGGTCGCAAAGTTTTCGTACGAGGCGCTGGGAGATCACGCCGATAATTCCCGCCGACAACATATAAGGTTCGATGCCCATGTCCATGAGGCGGATAATGGCCGAGGGCGAATCCGTGGTGTGGAGCGTGGAAAAGATCAGATGACCCGTAATCGACGACCTTAGGGCGATCTCCGCCGTTTCCATGGAGCGAATTTCCCCGACCATCATGACCTCCGGGTCCTGACGCAACATGGCTTCCAGACCCGTGGAGAAGGTAATGTTCGCCTTGGGATTCACCTGCATTTGATTGATCCCTTCGATGGCAAATTCCACGGGATCTTCGATGGTCAGAATATTTCGCTCCACGCTGTTTAAGAGTTGGATAAACGTATAGAGGGTCGAGGTTTTCCCGGAGCCCGTGGGCCCGCAGATCAAAACAAGGCCCAAGGGTTGGCGCAGCAGTTTTTCAACTAGGGCCAGGTTCTTTCCATCCAAGCCGATGCCTTCCGGGGTGTAGTTTAGGCCGCTTCTGTCCAAGAGGCGAAGCACCAACTTTTCCTCACCCTTTACGGGAATCGCCGATGCCCGCACGTCCACGTCGCGACCGTCGTGCTTAAAGGTGAAGCGGCCGTCTTGAGGCTTCCGCTTTTCGCCTATGTCCATGGAAGAGAGAAATTTGATCCGCGTGACAAATTCCGAGTACAATCGCTTCGGATAGGTGTCGTACAAAAAGAGCGTGCCGTTTCGACGCATACGAACCCGCCAGTTTTCACCGGCCGGTTCAATATGCACGTCGGAACAGCACGCTTCGGCGGCATCATTTAAAATTTTTTCGCTTAATTGGACGGCACTGACGCGGCCCGCCGAAACAGTCGATTGGGTATTCATTTGCCCTTTGTCTTTCGATGCGGAAAAGGAAAATTTCTTGTCCATCACTGCCTCCAAAAATTGCGGCCCTTCCCATGCCCGCCTTCACTATGATTCTTTTGACTCGTCGCCTTCCGTGCGCTGGTAATCGCAATCCGAATTGTGGCATTGGATGCGCGTGCCGCGTTTCGTGGTCTTCTTCGTCAATATATCGCCGCATTTCGGGCAACGCTCGTCGATGGGCTCATCCCACGAAACGAAATCGCAATCGGGATACTTGTCGCAGCCGAAGAATTTCCGCCCCCGCTTGCTTCTTTTTATGACGATTTCCCCTTCGCCGCACTTCGGGCACTTCACGCCGATTTTTTCCACCAAGGCTTTGGTGTTTCGACAATCGGGAAAGCCCGGACAGGCGAGGAATTTGCCGTACCGCCCCATTTTTATGACCATATTCCGACCGCATTTTTCGCAGATAACGTCGGTGGGCTCGTCGCGAATTTCAACTTTCTCGATTTCTTTTTCCGCCCGCTCCAGGTACTCGGCCAGTTGCTTGTACACGGGATCCACGGCTTTTTGCCAGGCAAGTTCCCCGTCGGCCACGGCGTCCAAACTGTGTTCCATCTTCGCCGTAAAATCCTCGTCGACAAACATGGGGAAGTAATCCGTTAAAAGGTCATTGACCGTTTCCCCGAGCTCCGTGGGCACGAAGCGCCGCTCCTCGCTCACCACGTAGTAGCGGGAAAGCAAGGTGTTAATTATCGGCGCGTAGGTACTGGGGCGTCCGATGCCCAGCTCTTCCAAGAGCTTAATCAGGGACGCTTCGTTGTAGCGGGCCGGCGGCTGGGTAAAGTGTTGTTCCGGCAAAATCTCTTTTACTTTTACGTGTTCTCCCACTTCGAAGGCGGGAATCTCCTTGTCCTTTTGATCCTTCGAGGGAAAGACCCTCAAAAAACCGTCGAATACCAGGGTATTGCCGTTCACTTGAAACATTTCCGTGCGGCTTGAAAGCTTCACTTTTTGCGTATCGTAAAGGGCCGCCGTCATTTGCGAGGCCACGAAGCGGGACCAGATCAATTCATAAAGGCGAAACTCGTCGCGCCCCAAACTTTCTTTTAAGCTCAATGGCGTGCGACTCACATCCGCCGGGCGAATACATTCGTGGGCGTCCTGGGTGTTTTCTTTCTTCTTCGACCAGGTGGAGGGCGCGCTGTATTTTTCCCCGTAGGCCTTTAAAATATGGGCCTTTGTTTGGGCGACGGCCTGCTCGGAAATCCGCGTGGAGTCCGTACGCATGTAGGTAATTAAACCCACGGAGCCTTCCCCGGGAATGGTAATCCCTTCGTAGAGCTTTTGCGCCACCTGCATGGTCTTGCGGGTTGTGAAATTCAGGCGCTTGTTCGCCTCCTGCTGCATGGTTGAGGTGGTGAAAGGCGCTAAGGTGCGGCGCTTTCTCGATCCCTTTTGAATGTCCGAGACCACCAATTCTTTCGGGTCCATGCGATTCATTACGGCGTCCACATCGGCTTTGGTATTTAAAGTCACCGACTGAATTTTTCCGTCTTCTAGGGTTCCGAAATACTTCGCCTCGAAGGTTTTCCGGTTTTTCAGAGCTTTCGCCACGATGGTCCAGTATTCCGCGGGTTCAAACTCGTTGATCTCCTCTTCGCGGTCGCAAATAATTTTTAAAACCACCGACTGCACCCGCCCCGCACTGAGTCCGGATTTGACCTTCTTCCATAAGAGCGGGCTGATTTTATAGCCCACCAGGCGATCTAAAATCCGTCGGGCCTGTTGTGCGTCCACCAGCTCCATATTGATGGGCCGGGGATTTTTTATCCCGTTTTTCACGGCATTTTTCGTGATTTCGTTAAACGAAATCCGCACATTGTCCTCGGGATCCATGTCCAAAATATGAGTCAAATGCCAACTGATGGCTTCCCCTTCCCTATCCGGGTCAGTTGCGAGAAGCACTTTGTTGGCTTTTTTCGCTTCTGCCTTCAGCTCTTTAATAACCGGACCCTTGCCCCGAATATTAATGTACTTCGGTTGGTAATTGTCTTCTATATCGATGCCTAATTTCGATTTAGGCAAATCACGAATGTGCCCCACAGTGGCCACGACTTTGTAATGGCTGCCGGCCATTTTGCGGATGGTCTTTGCCTTTGTGGGCGACTCCACGATGATCAGATTCCTTGCCAAATTATTCCAAATCCTTTCCTGCACTAAAGTATTTCGATGCAGTTGCTATCCACACCTGTAATGTAATTTTTTAATTCTAACATGGTTAATACGCTTAACACGTCGGTAATATCCCAACCGATATGCTCCATAAGGGCCTCCGTATTTTGATGGCCGTCTCTTATACTATCATACAATGTTTTTTCTTCCAAAGAGAGTTCGGAAAGATCCGGCGAAGTTTTCTCTTTTTTCATCTGATAGACCGGATGATCCAGTATGTCTTCCGGGGAAAGGGCGATGGATGCGCCGTCGAAAATCAGGCGATTGGTGCCTTGACTGTAAATGGAATCCACATTGCCGCAGACGGCAAAGACTTCCCTTCCGTATTCCGCCGCCAAGCGCGCGGTGATCAAAGAGCCGCTTTTTTCCTTGGCTTCCACCACCAACACGCCGTCGCCTAAAGCCGCGATGATGCGATTTCGCTCGGGAAAGCGAAAAGGCTGGGGCGAGGTGTAGGGCGGATACTCGCTTAAAATCAGCCCTGTGGATTTAATGGCCTCGTAGCAGGCGCGGTTGCTCCTGGGATAACAGTCGCCGATGCCGTTTCCCAAGACGGCGATGGTTTCACCGCCGGCGTCCAGTGTGGCCTGATGGGCCAGCTTATCGATTCCGAGAGCCAGGCCGCTGATGATGACGAGGCCCGATGCCGCCAGCTGAGACACGAATTTTTTACAGACCCTCTGGCCGTAATCCGTATGTTTTCTCGCGCCAACCACGGAAAGGGCCGGCTTCGCCATGAGTTCCAAATTGCCCAAGGCATAGATCACCATGGGCGGATCCGGCGTAAGGGCCAGTTTCTCGGGATAAAAATCGTCGCCCACCACCAGAGTCTGAATGCATTGGGTTTCCAGCACCTTTTCTCGTTTGCTCAAATCCCTTTTCAAGAACATGTCCGTGCGCGTCTTCAACTTTTCCGGAATATTGTCGCTTTCGAAAAGAGACAATTGCTCTTCTTCTTCGGTCATGTAGCCGTATAGCTCCATCATTTCGGCGTTGGGCATGCCGGCGAGGGACAATCGGACGAACAGGGACCGCAAATCTTCTCTTATTCCGACCAATATTTTCCCTCCACAGATTTGTAGCGCACGGCTTCTAAAACGTCCTGGTCCGTAATGGGCCCTCCGTCTCGCAAATCGGCGATGGTACGGGCCACCTTCAGCACTTTATGTAAGGACCGTCCGCTGAATTTATATTTCTTATAGGCCATGTCCAGGAGTTTTTGCGAACTCGGGGATAAACAGCAGTATTTTTCCACGTCGCGATCGGGAATATCCGCATTGGTCATAATCCCCGTGCCTTCGAAGCGGGCTTTTTGATAGCCGCGGGCCCGTTCCACCCGCTCCCGTACCGTTTTCGAATCTTCGCCCTGTACCGTTTCCTTCATGTCTTCGTAACTAATGGGCTTCACTTCCACCTGCAGATCGATGCGATCCAAAAGAGGATGCGAAATCTTTCCCAGATACTTTTGAATTTGCTGCATGCTGCAACTGCACTCGTGATTGGGATCCTGGTAATAGCCGCAGGGGCAAGGGTTCATAGAGGCGATGAGCTGAAAATCGGCGGGAAATTCCAGACTTGCCGTGGCTCGAGCCACATGAATCTTCCCGTCTTCCATGGGCTGACGCAGCACTTCCAATACGCTGGACTGAAATTCCGGAATCTCGTCGAGGAATAGGACGCCGCGGTGGGCTAGAGAAATTTCTCCCGGTTTCGGGATGCGGCCGCCGCCGATGAGGGAGACGCCGGAGGCCGTGTGGTGAGGTGAGCGGAAGGGCCGCTCCGTCATCAGCCGGTTTTCCGCCAAAAGACCGGAGACGGAATAAATCTTTGTCACTTCGATGGCCTCTTCAAAAGCCATGCGCGGCAAAATCGTAGGCAGGCGCTTGGCGCTCATGCTCTTTCCGCTACCCGGCGGGCCGATCATCAAGAGATTGTGGGCCCCGGCCGCCGCCACTTCCAAGGCGCGCTTCAATTGACTTTGCCCCTTAATATCGGCAAAGTCCACATCGTAGGTCTTCATGTGATCCATCGGATTTTCCACCACGGCCTCGTCGATGGTGGATTCACCGGTCAGGAGAGAAACTACTTCTTTTAAATTAGAAGCGGGATAAATGCTTACGTCGCGAACTATGGCCGTTTCGTTTTCGTTGGCCTTGGGGACGATGAATTTCTTGTATCCCAATTCTCTCAGTGAAATCACCATGGGAAGGGCGCCGCGTATGGCGGAGATTTCGCCGTTTAACTGAAGCTCCCCTAAAAATATGTACTCGTCGATGACTTTCGGATCGCCAAAGCCTTCTGCGGCCAATATGGACACGGCCACGGCCAAATCCATTTGGGATCCGTCTTTTCGTCGGTTTGCGGGAGATAAATTGACCGTGATGCGCTGTTGGGGGTAAGGCATGCCGATGTTTTTAATCGCCGCATGGACCCGTTCGCCGGATTCGCGAATTTGCGCGTCGGGCAATCCGACCATAAGAAAGCGCGGAAGCCCGCGACTTAAATCGCATTCGACTTCCACGACAAATCCGTCTAATCCTTCTAAGCTACAGGTTTTCACTCTGGCATACATGTTATTCCCCCAAGTCATTTCCGTCGAAGGCATTTTTTATGTGATGAATCATCGGCTTGTCCGTTAAAAACACTTCGATCACATCGAAACGGGCCGCACGGTAAAAAGGCGATCGTTGCGTCAAATAGTGCTCTGCGGTCATATAGATCTGGCGCCGTTTAAAGATGTCCACGGCATCCTTCGGGTCGCCGTAGGAGACATTGGTCCGCGTCTTCACCTCTGTAAAGACCACGATGCCCTTCGTAAAGCTTATGATATCGATTTCACCACGTTGAAATCGAAAATTTCGCTCCAGAATTTCGTGGCCCTGTTTTTCCAAAAACTTCGCCGCAATCCCTTCGCCCGTTTCGCCGACGTTCATAATCCCTCCCAGCTATACTCAATAATATATACTAAATCCCCATTTAGCACAATTGTTTTATTCCGCCAATTTTTGAGGCCGTCAAAATTCAGTTGGCTTTTCTCTTCCTCTTATTCTCTTTCTCACTATTATAGCAAGATTGTTTTTTAAAAATACAAAAAAATTTGCCGCCTAAGCGACAAATTCATTTCTTCTGTTTAGTTTTCTCTCCGGCGCCGCTCGCTTTCCCGGGAACCATCCGGGTAGCGGTCCTTATTGTAGATGCCGATGCACAGGGCGAAAAGCAGGGAGCAGATGCCCGCCGTGATGCAGACCACGGAGATAAATATATTGGTCAAACTGGAGCGTTCGAAGAGGCGATTCAATACCATGATGAGCGAAAACATGCCGATAAATACCAGGGCCAAACCGGGTAGGTAGCGCATAAATTTCATTTGTTTCCCCATCATATTGATGACGAAGGTAAGAATAAGGGCGATGATAACCGCCAGTACCAATATGCCTATATACTGCAAGTTTCCGTTTAAACTTTCAGAGATTTTCGATATCATGTGATCCTCCTACTTGCCGGGCACCCGGGAGTAATACGTCCGATGGGCCTCGGCCTGTTCCATAAGATTTTTTAATTGACGCTCGTCGAGGCTGCGTTTTGTCTTGACCAATTGCAAGAGATTGCCGTAAATGTCAATATAGGCCACATCGTCTTTTTCGCGATAGACGGTAAAGAGCTTTTCATCGTCTTGGTAGATGTCGATGATAAACAAATTGTCTCCGGCGATGCCCACGTCGTCTTTCGTTTTATTATACCCTACTTTCATTAAATAGTCAGTCTTGCCTTTGCGAATGACATAGGTGGGACTGTCGATGCGCTGCCCGTTAAAAAGGGCGCCCATGGGAGCGAAAATGGCGTCACATCCGATGACAGGCCGAAGATCGACGCTGTCGTCGGTGACGGTTTGAATTTTCGTCACAACCCAACGTCCCTGGAGAGGGGATCGATTGAGGGCGGGCTTTTCGATGATGCGGTAGTCGCCCTTAATGGGGCCGCAAGCCGTTAAAAACAGGAGCAGGAGTAGGATCGGGAGTCGTTTTTTCATGCGTCCGCCTCGCTTCCCAAGGGTATGATGATTCGAATGGTGGTTCCCACGGATTTTTCCGACACGATTTGTATGGCGCCGTTGTGAAGCTTTACGATTTCATCGGCGATGGAAAGGCCGAGGCCCGAGTGGGAATTGGAGTGTTTCCCCTTGTAAAACTTTTCTTTGGCCAGGACCAGTTCGTTTTCGTCCATGCCCACGCCGTTATCGGAGATGACCATTTCGTAGTTCGGGAAATTTTTCCGCGCCTCAAAAAGCACCCATCCGCCTGGATCGGTGAATTTTATGGCGTTGTCGATGAGATTAATGAGCACCTGGCGCAGGCGGTCTTCATCGGCTGTCAGAAGCACCACATCTTCATTGATTTCGTTAACTAAGTGAATGTTCTCTTTTGAGGCCCGGGGCTTCATTTGCTTCCACACATCTTCGCAGGTGGAAGTAATGTCGAAGCGATCTTTTTTCAGGGTGATTCGCCCGGAAATGTATCGGGAAAAATCCAAGAGCTCTTCCACCATTTTCGACAAACGATCCGTTTCATTTTCGATAATTTCGAAGCCTTCGTTCATGACTTCGGTCTCCGTCGGATCCGTATCTTTCAGTACCGCCGCCCAGCCTTTGATGGAGGTAAGCGGGGTGCGCAGTTCGTGGGAAATGGAGGAGATAAAGTCGTTTTTCACCTGTTCTTTTCGCACGATTTCCGCAGCCAGCGTGTTAATGGACTGGGCCAATTGCCCCAATTCGTCGTCTCGCTTCATGACGATGTGTTTTTTGTACTGGCCGTCGGCCAATTGAATAGCGGTGGATTGAATCTCCTCGATGGGTTTTGTAATGCTCTTCGCCAACATGCGACTGACTACAACGGCAATGGCCATGACAAAGGCTGTTAAAAGAAGAAGATAGCGGCTCAATGTCCACACCGAACGAATGGCAGGCGCCAAAGATGATGAGTAGCGCAACGCGCCGATGACGCGATTGTCATTGGAATAAAGGGGGCGGGAGACGGACAAGAGTTTCGTGTCGGAATAGGGCACGGGCCCGATGCGAAAGCCGGCTTTTCCTTTCAGTGCCTGAATGACATCCGGGTAATCTTTCACCGGGTCGTTAATGGCGCCGATGGAATCGTAGACCAGCTGGGCATCCTTGTCGATCATCTGCACCTGGCCGCCAAATTGATTAAAGATCATATCGTAGTCGCCGTCCAAAAGTTCGTCGATGCTTCGGCTTTTAAAATAGCGGTCGTAGGTGTAGACGGCGCTGTCCAATTGTTGATTTAAGTAGAATTTTACCCCGCCGTAGGTGTATTCGCGAAATCCGAAAATCAGAGCCAGATCCAAAAGGCTCACGGTTAAGAGAATCAGGGCGACGAAATTTCGCGTCACCGTTTTTCGAATGGAATGTTTCATGCGTCGTTAGCTGTGTTTTTCCAGCGATAGCCTACGCCCCACACGGTTTCAATATAGACGGGATGGGCGGCGTCTTCTTCCACTTTCGAGCGAAGGCGTCGAATGTTGACGTCGACGATTTTGCTGTCCCCTAAAAATTCTTCGCCCCACACGGCGTTTAAAATCTCGTCGCGACTCAAGGCGCGGTTGGCGTGGGTAATGAAAAACTTGACGATTTCGTGTTCCGTCGGCGTCAGCTCGATTTCCTTGCCGCTTTTATAAAACTTATGGCCGAAGACATCCACTTTAAAGATCCCCGATTCCAAGAAGCGCTCGCCTTTTTTCTCGCCCCTGTCTTCGCCGCCGAGGCGTCGCTCAAGGGATTTTATCCGCAGGGTGAGCTCCGTGGGATTAAAGGGCTTGGTGAGGTAGTCGTCGGTGCCGCTTTGCAGGCCCATAATCTTGTCGTAGTCCTCGGCCTTTGCCGTGAGCATGATAATGCCCAGGTGCGGGAAGGATTTTCTCAGGCGATCGCACACTTCGAATCCGTCTATGCCCGGGAGCATAATGTCCAAAAGCACGATGGCGGGCTTTTCCCTTTCGGCGATTTCAAGGCCCTCTTCGCCGCTTCCCGCTTCGTATACGTCGAAGCCTTCCCGCTCTAAATTAATCTTAATAAATTTACGAATGGATACCTCATCTTCGACGAGTAGAATCTTCGTCATGGACTCACTCTCCCTTCAAAATGCGCGTCGACTTTTTCTTTGATCATGGCGTAGAGGGGCGGAAATTCCCGCACCGGCTCGATGCGCGCGTAGACGTCTTCCTGCTTGATTTCGTGGCTGATCCAGGTGCCGCCGCCACCGGCCGCATTGAGAAGAATGGGCTCAATTCGGTCCATGGCCAGGGCGAAATGCGACTCCGGTGTCTCTTGGGCTTCAAACTCTTCCCAAAGGGTCCGCAGCTCTTCCCCCTGCTCTTTGGGAAGCATCCCGTACAAGTGCTCCGCCGCGCGCACTTCCCGCTCTCGCTTGGTCTTGTTGTTTTCAGTATCGTAGGCGAAGGTATCGCCGGCTTCGATTTCCACCACATCGTGGAACAAAAGCATAAACACCACCCGCTCCATGTCTACATTCTCCGGGGCATATTCCTTCAATATAAAGGCCATGGCCGCAATGTGAAAGCTGTGCTCCGCGTCGTTTTCAAAGCGATCGGCGTGGAGGAGATGGGTTCTGCGGTAGACGCTTTTCATTTTTTCCAAAGCGTAAATAAATTCGATCTGCTTGTCTAATCGTTGGCTCATACTTATACGGCGAAATAAAAATCGCCCGCTCCTTTTTTCTTTTCGTATTCCTTTAATTCATTCGATTTGAAAATGCCTAAATCCGTCACCACGCCGGTGACCAGATTCGGCGGCGTCACGTCGAAGGCCGGATAATAGCCCTTCACGCCTTCTATCGTGTGCTTGACGCCGTGAGCGCTCAGGCTCTCCTCAGGATCCCGCATTTCGATGGTTAAGTCCTTTGCACTTTTTACGTCCATATCGGGAATCCCCGTGGCGTAATAGGGAACGCCGAAGTATGCCGAAACGATGGCGATCTGGTGGGTGCCCACTTTGTTTACGATGCTGCCGTCCATGCAAATGGAATCCGCCGCCGAGGTAAACAGAGTGATGCCGTGATTTTCAATGTAGGCCGCCACCATATTGTCCGTGATCACCGTCGTGTCCAGGCCCATTTGAGATAAGACCGAGGCGGTAAAGCGGGCGCCCTGTAAAAAAGGCCGCGTCTCCGGGCAGACAAAGCTGATGTCTCTTCCGCTATTTATAATTTCCCGCGCCAACATCCCGATAATGGTTTCGCCGAAACATTGGGTCATGACTGTGCCCTCTTCGGGCAACAGCTCCATGAAATTCTTCGCCACGCGGTGGATGGTAGCGTAGCGCTTTTCCATGGAATGAAGGGCGTGATCCCGAAGGATCAAATCCAGATCCTCCTCGTCTATATGATCCTTCGCCACAGCAAGGGCGCCTCGAGTCACCTGTGCCATACGCATGGCCGTGGTGGGGCGGCCGCTCGCCAGTACCTCCGCCGCCTCTTCTAAGTAACGAAGCCGCGCCGCTCCTTTTAAGTGGCGTGATTCGTGGGCCGCAAGGGCCATGCCCATGGCCGCCGCCGTGTATGGCCCCGCCGATTGGGTTACCATGTTCCTCAATGCGTCGCGAACCTCCACATGGGTTTTGCAGCGCACGTATTCCACCCGCACCGGGTAAATGCGCCGGTCCAAAATCGACACGACGCCGTCTTTATAATAGGCCACGTGCTCCGCCTGAAGCATGTAGGCTAAATCTCCGTCAAATTGCATAGGTCCCTCTCTTTCCATGTATAATAGTACCATATTCAGGAAAGAGAAACGAGGTTATCATGCATTACGGAATCATCGGCGGCACCGGCTTTGAAGCTCCCTTTTCTCCCGCCAAAGAAGAAATTTTTTCCACGCCCTACGGCGACGCCAAGCTTATTTATCCCGAAAACAAGCCTTATGTTTTCGTCTCTCGCCACGGCACGGACCACACCATTCCCCCGCACAAGGTGCCTTATCGGGCAAACATTTGGGCGCTGAAAGAAATCGGCGTTACGGAAGTATACGGCATCAGCGCCGTAGGCAGTTTAAAAAAAGCCTACGGCCCCGATTCCGTCGTCTTGTGCGACGATTTTTTAGACTTTACGAAGACGCGGCCCCACACCTTTTACGACGGCGATCACGAAGCGGCGAAACACATCGCCATGGGCGCGCCCTACGACTCGGAGTTAAATGACGCTTTTGAAATGGCCTTCGGCGAAAAACTTCCCCGCGGCGTCTACGTGGCCACGGAAGGCCCCCGCTTCGAATCCCGCGCGGAAATAAAATTTTACGCCTCCATCGGCGGCGACGTGGTGGGCATGACCAATGTGCCGGAAGTGGTTCTGGCGCGGGAAATGGGCCTCCACTACGCCAATATTTGCCACGTCATCAACTACTGCACCGGCGTAAGTGACACCATGGTTATTTCCAAATCCGAAGAAGTAAGAAACAAGATTATCCGCGCCGTGGATAAGGTCTTTACTTCGGATCGCGTGGTGCGAGAGGCACGAATCGATCTCTTGTAATTCATCCGAGAAAAAACCGGCGACGCGATCCTTCCGATCACGCCGCCGGTTTTTTATCCCTCTACATAGACGGCATCTTCGCCGTCTGATTCTTTAAAGTGTACGATGATTTTTTCCGACTGAGCCGTGGGCACATTCTTGCCGATAAAATCACCGCGTATGGGCAGCTCCCTGTGGCCCCGGTCCACGAGACCCACCAGTTCCACAAGCTTGGGCCGATCTTTCACCATAAGGGCGTCCATGGCGGCGCGCACCGTGCGGCCCGTGTAGAGAACATCGTCTACCAAGACCACCCGTTTGCCGTCGATTTTTCCCATAAATTCCATGGGCAAAAAGGCCTCGTCCCGTCGATCGTCTCTGAAAAAACTCGGATCAAGGGTATAGACTGGCACATGCACGCCTTCGATTTGTTTCATCTTCTCTTGAAGGCGGCGAGCGAAAAATTCGCCCCGCGTCACGATGCCGATGAGGACCACATCGTCCAGCCCTTTGTTTCGCTCGATAATTTCATTGGCGATGCGAGCCGTGGCCCGTTTCATGGCGAGTTCATCTAAAATCTTGTGCATCGGTCCCCTTTCTCCTTTCGTATATAAGCGAGCATGCGCTCGGGAAGTTTCGAGGTGACGGCCACTTCATCTCCCGTGATCGGGTGGGTAAAGGCCAAGTGGCAACTGTGGAGCAAAAGTTCTTTTTCTCTGTCGTTCTTCGCCCCATACAAGGGATCGCCTAAAAGCCCGTGACCGATGGATGCCATGTGCACGCGAATTTGATGGGTGCGCCCCGTGTGAAGGGCCACGCGAATCAGAGTGAAATCGCGAAAAGCGAGCACCGGCGCATACTCCGTCAAGGCTTCTTTGGAAGGATACACACCCGCCGCCATGCGAATGCGATTTTTCGGATCCCGCCCGATGGGTGAATCGATGATGCCCGCTTCCCGTATAACGCCGCGACAAATAGCGTAGTAAATCTTTTGCACCCGCCGATTTTGAAAAGCTTCTACCAATCCGTCATAGGCCGCGTCTGTTTTCGCTACCACCATGACGCCGGAAGTGTCCTTGTCCAGGCGATGAACGATGCCCGGGCGAAGGGGATCGCTTCCCTTTGCCAGATTATCGAAGCGGTGCAGCAGTCCGTGAACCAAGGTTTCTTCTTCCCGGCCCGCCCCGGGATGGACCACGAGGCCGTAGGGCTTGTCGATACAGGCCAGGTGCTCGTCTTCGTAGAGAACATTGAATGGCACGTCCTTCGGCTCCAGTACATAGGGCGCTTCTTCTTCGAAGGAAATTTCGTCCCCCGCCTGAAGTTTATACCCCGCCTTTACCTTCTGTCCGTTTACCGCGACCCGCCCTTCGTCCACGGCCCGCTTCACTTGGGAGCGGCTCATTTCCAGTTTTTCGGCAAGAAAATTGTCCAGGCGGACGCCGGCATTCTCCGCCGTCAATTTATGAAGCATGGCTGTTTTTCTCATCCCCGAAAAGGACGTGGATCATAAGCAAAATCGTGCCCACGACGATGAAACTATCGGCGAGATTAAAGACGGCGAAGTCTCTGCCGAAGAAGCGGAAGGACAAAAAGTCCACGACGAAGTGGAGGCGGAGCCGATCGATAAAGTTTCCCACGGCACCTGCGAGAATCAAAACCAAGGCCACCCGCAAAGCCCCCTTCACTTCATCCCGCTTTCTGTAAATGCCGTAGAGCAAAACGCCGATCACCGCGACGGTAATCACGATAAAAAGGGGCCGGCCTTCCTGCAAAATGCCGAAGGCGGCGCCGCGATTTTCCACGTAGAGCAGGCGAAAAAAGCCCGGGATAATCTCCACTTCCCCGCCGCCTGCCAAGTGGCGCAAGACCGCAAGTTTGGACAGCTGGTCCAAGGCGATCAGTAATAGAATAATGAATGTAACCATAGCGCTCCTATCTGCTGTTTAAGGTTCCGTACTGAACGCGCACTTTCCCCTTTTTCGTCTCATAGAGGGGCTCTAAAATTTTTATGCGCCCAAATCCCCGCACGGAAATCAGATCACCGGGTTCGACGGTGTCGTGGGTCTTCTCCGCCCGCTTAAAATTTACTTTCACCAAGCCCTTGGCCACGAGACCCTTTACTTCGTCTCGCGACTTGTGGGTCACGGCCCGCACCACCGCGTCTAAGCGCATGGACGACACCACGGCCGCGGACACGATCCAGTCCTCTTCGATTTCAGGCACGGAGGCCGTTGGAATTTCTTTGAGGCTTATGGGCGCAGAGCCGACTTTTCTGAAATTCACGGCGATAAAATTCGCGATCTCTTTTTTCACGAAGACATAGGCCCCCTCGTCGGTGGGGGCGATGTCGCCGATTTTGTCACGCTCGATGCCCATACCCAACAGGGAGCCGAGGATTTGCCGGTGATCGAAGTCGCCGCCTTCTAAGTAAAAGGCCGCGACAAATTCTTCTTCCACGGGAAAGGGCTTGTAAACCGGGATCTTCCTCTCCCAGTTCCCCGCCGGCTCGAAAGTCATCTTCACATCCGGGAAATGACCAGCCCAGGAAGCCACCAGGCTCTGTTCGTAGGGATCTAAAAAATCACCGGCTGTCGCCCTGTAATTTCTCGAGCTGATTTCAGGCAGATCGAGAACGTGGCGCAACCGAGTGATTTTTTCAGGCTCTCTTATGTGGCGAAGGAGTTCATCCTTCCGAAGGCTCTTTACCAAGGAAAGATGCCCGAGTTTTGTAATTCTTCTTTTAACCCGTCGATGGCGATGTTCGCCGGCGCGAGAATAAAGATGTCTTTGTTCACCTTTTGAATCTTGCCTTCGATGGCGTAAAGGGCGCCGTTGACGAAGTCAAAAATTTCCCGCTTCACGTCTAAATCCAGTTGTTCGAAATTTAAGACGACGGCCTTGTTTTCCTTTAAGTCGTCAACGATCTTCGGCGATTCGTCGTAGCTCAAGGGTTCGTGCACCGTAATGACCATGGCGGCTTTCGTTTGAATGCTCAACACATTGCCGCTGTCTTTTCTGCGGGGAGCCACGGGTTTTTGCGAATGGGTCGTGGTGATGGGTTCCACTTCCGTCGTTTGAAATGCGTCGTCTTCCGCGTAATCGTATTCGTCGTCGTATTCGTAATCTTCACCGAAACCGAACGCCCTTTTTAACTTGTTACCAAAATCTGCCATAATTTCCTCCTTAATAATGCCGTGCACCGAAAATGCGACTGCCTACGCGTACCATATTTGCGCCTTCTTCAATGGCGATGTGAAAGTCTTGGCTCATGCCCATGGACAAGTGAGTCATGTCGACACCTTCGTAATGGCGTCCGGCGATGTCTTCTTTTAAGGCCACCATTTTCCGAAACAGCTTCCTTAAATAAGCCTCGTCATCCACATTGGGCGCGACGGTCATTAAGCCGTCGACTTTTAGATGGGAGTAATCGACGATGGATTCCAGAAAAGGCAGAACCTGATCGTAGGCCAAGCCGCCTTTGGAGGCCTCGTCGCCGATATTTACTTCCAACAGACAATGGACGACGTGATCCGTTTCGCATCCTCGTTTTTGAATTTCTTTCGCCAAGGACGGCCTGTCCAGTGAATGGATCAAAACCACATCATTGTAGATATATTTTACCTTATTTGACTGCAAGTTTCCAATCATATGATAACGAACACGAGAACCGAGGGCATCTATTTTTTGCGTCAGCTCCTGCACCTTGTTTTCGCCGATATCCGTGACGCCGTATTTCAATGCTTCTTCGATGACATCCACGCCGTGGGTTTTCGTCACGGCGATCAATTGCACCGGCTCGCCGGTTAAACTGTGGCGTCTCGCTTCTTCGATTTCTTCTCGCACCCGCTTGAGTTCGTCGCCAATCGTCGACATACGCACCTCCTGTTATCAATACACAATTTTATCTTTTCGGACCTTCTTCGGCTCCACGATGACTTCGTTGGTGGGGCGCAAAGTGGTCACTTCTTTGCCTTTTTTGTTTTTAATCATGCCTTTGTCGTCGCCCATGCTGATGTAGGCGGCTTTGTCACGAATCGACAGGACCTCCACCGGCACAAAGGTGACGAATCGGCGCACGGCATCGACGTAGACGCCTTTTTCGCCGTGTTTTCCTTTGACGATGGCCGTGGTTGGAATCTTCAGGGCCGGGGATTCGCTTTTTATAATGGTGGTCTTTTGCTTCCGGGGTCGATAGACTTCCTGCAGTTTATCTTGCAGGCTTAAAATCACCACAGGCGAATCGTCGTCGCCTACTACGGATTCCACCCGCGCTTCGGTGACGACTTTTCCGATTCTAACCGTCACCATTTTTCCCATTTCGTCTTTTACCAATCGCGCGTCGTCCACAGGCAAGGCAATTTTATAGGCCGTGTCGCTGATGGTACGGAAAAAGGCCCTGCCTTCTTTTACCTGATTTTCCCCCCGAGTCAAAGGCTCGATGCTCACTCCGCTCAAATAGGCTGCGGTAAAGGTATCGTCGTCATTCTCCAGGGACAGCTCTTTTTTAAAGTCGTCGAAAGTGTAGCTTACGATCCCCGATGAAGGGGCCACGTAATCGGCACTGGTAGAGGCAATGCGGCGAGTGAGCCGATCTTTTTTCTCTTCCAACTCGGGAATGGAAAGTTTCAACAACTCGTTGAGTTCCGACACATTCACCGTATGTTTCGTGCTTAAATCCAAGGTATTAATGGAGGAAATCAGTTTTTCGTAATCCTCGTCGCGAATGAAGCGCTGAATGTTTCGAATGACATTTTCGTCTTCTTCGTTGATCCTGTCCTTGGATTTTTCCGAGGTGCGGTCGTTTTTAAAGTCGATGGCTGCCTGAATTCGAATAAGCTGGTCCTTCACCTTGGAATTGTCGTTCATGACATTAATATCCGCCACGCGAAAACCCTTTGGCACCTTCTTTCCTTCCCGCACATTGTAAACGGCGGTGCCGCTCGCCTTTGTGAAGATCGTCTCTTCGTCAAAAAGCAGGTAGCCGTCGCCGCGGACCACGTCGCGAAAACACACCTCTTGGGGCTGCTCCGTTTTAGGCGCACAAACCAGGCGGTAATAAACGGAGTAGCCACCGCCTGCTAAAATCAACAACAGAAGGAGGACGAGAAGAAGCCGCCTGCGCTTTTTCTTCCGGTTCTGCCGCCGTCGAATTTTTTTTCGAACGTTCGAACTTTGAGTCATAGTAAAAATATCTTCTCGTTTTCGTGTTTATTGGGCCGCTGCATGAGATCCGACACGGCCTGCCCGGGATCGGCGCCGCGGTACAAGACGTCGTAGAGTTTTTCGGTAATGGGCATTTCGATGCCAAGCTCCCGAGAGAGTTCGTAGCAGGCCTTCGTGGTTTTATACCCTTCCACCACCATGCCCACTTTTTCGATGGCGGCATCGGGATCCGTGCCCTTGCCGATGAGGTTGCCGAAGCGCCAATTGCGGCTGTGCACGCTGGTGCAAGTGACGATTAAATCGCCGATTCCGGAAAGGCCCTGAAAGGTAATTGGCTTTGCGCCGAGGGCGATGCCTAAACGCTGAATTTCCGTAAGGCCCCGGGTCATCAAGGCGGCCTTGGCATTGTCGCCGTAGCCCAGACCATCGGAAAGACCGGCGCCGAGGGCGATAATATTTTTTAATGCGCCTCCGATTTCCACGCCGATCATATCATCTTGAACGTAGACGCGGAAGCTGTCGTAAGTAAATAAGTCTTGGGCCCACAGGGCGTGTTTTTCGTCTTCGGCGCAGACCAAGACGGTGGTGGGCATGAATTTCGCCACCTCTTCCGCATGGGAAGGCCCGGATAAGACGATGTAGGGCGAATCGGGCAGGATTTCTTTGGCCACCTGAGAGAGGCGCAGATGGCTTCCCTGTTCCAATCCCTTGGCCAGATTAATGACCGGGGCTTTCGATCCCGCCCGAGCCACGGCTTCCATGGTGGAGCGCACCGCCCCTGTGGGCACGGCCAAGACGATGCCGTCGGCACCGTCGATGGTTTCTTCCACAGAAAGGTGCACCTGAATGGACGGATCGAAGGTGAAATCCTCTAAATAGCCGGGATTGTCCCCCACCGATTGAATCCGCGCGTATTGTTTTTCGTTGCGTGTGTACATATGCACCTCGTGGCCGATGCGGGCCAAGAGATTGGCAATGGCGCTGCCCCAACTGCCGCAACCTAAAATTCCGATCTTCACCGAATCAACCTCCGATCTTGTTTTCTCTGCCTTCTTTCAAGCGAATCAAATTGTCTTTATGGCGAATAAAGCCCATAAGCCACAGGGCGAGAATCGCCCAGCGATTGTAGCCGATGCTTCCGTATTTTATAAGCATGGCCGCACTACTCAGGCTGAGAAAGGTCAAGGACCCGACGCTCACGTATTTGGTGAGCTTCGCTGCGATGACGCCGGCCACGGCCGCTACGCCTCCCCATAGAGGCTCAAGCGTCGTATAGGAGCCGAAGGTTGTGGCAATGCCTTTGCCGCCGCGAAAACCCAGATAAAAGGGAAAGTCGTGGCCCAGAACGACGAAAAGGGCGGCGAAAAGCCGTATGGATTCGTCCAACATGGGCGCGAGTAAAGCCATGGCCACCACGCCTTTTAATACGTCGATGGCGAACGTGGTGTAGCCCAGCTTCTTCCCCATGACCCGCACGGCATTGGTGGTGCCGGCATTGCCGCTTCCTTCGTCGCGAATGTCTTTGTGGAAAAACACGCGGCTTAAAATATAAGCACCGGAAACAGAACCCACCAAGTAGCAGGCGAAAAATACGAGGAGCGTCTTCATCGATTCCTCAACTCCATAATAATGGGTACGCCGTCGAAGCGATAGGCCGCGCGAATTTGATTTTCCAAATAACGCAAATAGGTGAAGTGGAAAAGTTCCTTGTCGTTGACGGACAGCACGATTTTCGGCGGTCTGGCCGAGACTTGGCTCGCGTAGTAAAGCTTCCCGCGCTTGCCCTTATCCGAAGGGGGCTGATTCATTAAGACGGCCCGGTTCATAATGTCGTTTAAGACCCCGGTTTGAATCCTGAGGGAGTAATTGTTATTGACCACGTGAATCATGTTCAACAATTTTTCCACGCGAGAACCTGTCAGGGCCGAGATGAAAATCATGGGCGCGTAGTTTAAAAAGGGCAGCTCCATGCGAATGGCCTCTTCGAATTGCTTCATGGTGCGGGTTTCTTTTTCGATGGCATCCCACTTGTTCACGGCGATAATCATGGCCTTGTTGTTGTCGTGGGCGTAGCCTGCGATCTTCGAATCCTGCTCGCTGACCCCTTCCGTGGCGTCGATTAAAAGCACGCACACGTCGGCCAGCTCGATGCTTCTTAAAGTGCGCACCACGGAGTAGCGTTCCACTTTTTCGTTGATTTTTTTGCGCTTTCGAAGGCCCGCCGTGTCGATGAGCACGTAGTCCGTGTCTTCGTATTCGAAGAAGGAGTGAATGGAGTCCCGAGTCGTACCGGGAATGTTCGTTACGATGGAGCGCTCTTCCCCTAAAATGCGGTTCACCAGGGATGATTTTCCCGCATTGGGTTTTCCGATAAAGGCCACTTTAATTTCGTCGCGGAAATCATCTTCTTCCACCTTTGGAAAGGAGGCCACCGTGGCGTCCAGCAAATCGCCGATGCCCCGGGACTGCTCGGCGCTGATTGTGTAGGGCTCGCCTAAGCCCAACTCGTAAAAATCGTAGCGATGGTCTTCCGATTCCTTGGCATCCATTTTATTGACGACGAGAAGGGCTTCTTTTCCGCTCTTTCGAATGTAGGCGGCCACTTCCCGATCCACGGTAGTCAGGCCTTCTTTTCCGTCGACGACAAACAAAATGATTTGCGCATTTTCCACGGCCACTTCCGCCTGGGCCATGATCTCAGGCATAAAGGTCTCGTCGCTGGAGGGATCCAGCCCGCCCGTATCGATTAAAGTAAATTCATGATCGAGCCACGTAGCCTTGGCATAGATTCTGTCTCGCGTCACGCCCGGCGTATCCTCGGTAATGGATATTTTCGAGCGCGTCAGCACATTAAATAAGGTACTTTTGCCCACATTGGGGCGACCCAATATACAGACGACCGGTCTATTCAACAGGACGCACCTCCAAACATTTTTCTAAAAATTCCGCACCGTTGTTGCTTACGGTTATAATCTTCGCACCTAATTCTTTTTCCAAAGCTTCCACCGTTACATCGTCCAAAGTGATGGCACGGTCGCTTCGAAACATTGACATAGGTAACATTATAGCATCGTGGATTTTACCTTTCAATTGACGGACTACGTCCTCCGCCGTCAAGAGCCCCGCCACTTTTACCGTGTCGCCGAAAAAGTCGTTCTTTATGGTAACCACGTCGCATTGAATGCCGGGGAATTTTTCGTGAATCATATGGGCCAGTTCTTCAAACAAAGGCGCCGCATACTCTCCCGTGGCTAAAGTGATTTTGGAACGATACGTCCCTTCCGCCCGATCCAGGGCTTCTTTGAATTCTTCGTAGAAGGAGCGCATAAGCCCCACGCCGTTTTCGTACTGCGGGTAGCCGTCGTAGAAATCCGCCTCGGGCATATCCTTTTCGGCGATGAGGTAAAACTCATCGGAGGCGTAGACCCAATGGCGACCGCAGATTTTTCGCATCTCCTCCGCAAAGGCCTCGGCGATGGCGATCACTTCCCGCGCCTGATCCTTCGTGTAGGGGGAAAGCTTCGGCAAATGGTCCCGATACTTGGATAGCCCCACGGGCACCATGGCCACAGAGGCTACTTGGGGCATGAGAGACGCCAAGTCCCTCAAGGTGCGCTTCAGTTCCTCCCCGTCGTTCACACCGGGGAGCAGCACGATTTGCGCGTTCATGACGATGCCCGCATGGGCCAGGCGCTTCATGTCCTCCATAATCTTTCCCGCCGACGGATTCTTTAACAGCTCCACCCGGAGCTCGGGATTGGTCGTATGCACCGACACATTGATGGGGCTCAGGCCATAGGCGATCATGCGATCGAAATCTTCTTTTTTTATATTGGTAAGGGTAATGTAATTGCCCTGAAGAAAAGAGAGCCTGGAGTCGTCGTCTTTAATGTAGAGGCTGTCGCGCATATTCGGCGGCATCTGGTCGATAAAGCAAAAGAGGCAGCGATTGGAGCAGGTCTTTTGCGTGTCCAAAAGCGGCGTGACGAAATTGAGTCCGATAGGCTCCTCCACGTCTTTTTCAATGTCGTAGAGAATCAGTTCGCCGTCTTTCTTTTCGATGGTGAGGGTGATGTATTCGTTGGCCGATTCGTAGCGATAGTCGATGACATCCCTCACCTCGTTGTCGTTAATGGCGATCAATCGGTCGCCGGCTTCGATTTCCAACTCTTCGCCGATGGACCCGGGATCGACAGAGCGAATGGTATTTAATGCTTTATGAACGATGTCGATTTCATAAGGGTTCATGGCGCCTCCTATGGCCGTAATAGAAAAGGACTCTTTCGAGTCCTTCCCGCTTTATTTGTACAGAGGAAATTTTTCGCAAAAAATCCGCACGCGGTCTTTTGCTTGGTCTTCCGTAATTTCTTTTTTCAAGAGATCCACCATGATTTGCGCCACATAGGCCGCGTCTTCTTCTTTCGCGCCCAAGGTCGTCATGGCCGGGGTGCCGATGCGAATGCCGCTGGTCACCATGGGCGATTCGGGATCGTAGGGGATCATGTTTTTATTTGTGGCGAGGCCGCTGTCGTTTAACAACTTTTCAGCCTCTTTACCCGTTAACTTCAGGGAACGAAGGTCCAAGAGCAACAGGTGATTGTCCGTACCGCCGGAAACCAAATCCACGCCTTGTTCCAAGAACACTTTTTCCATGGCCTTGGCGTTGTCGATGATTTGCTTGCAGTACACCTTGAAATCCGGTTGCGCCGCTTCGTGGAAGGCCACGGCTTTTGCCGCGATTACGTGTTCCAAGGGGCCGCCTTGCAGTCCGGGGAACACGGCCTTGTCGATGGTTTTGTGCAATTCTTCCGTGCAAAGAATGGCGCCGCCTCTGGGGCCCCTGAGAGTCTTATGGGTGGTGGTGGTTACCACGTCGGCGTAGGGCACAGGATTTTCGTGATAGCCCGTGGCCACGAGGCCGGCAATGTGGGCCATGTCCACCATAAAGTAGGCACCGCTCGCCTTCACGACCTCCGCCATGCGCTTAAAGTCGATCTTTCTCGGATAGGCCGACGCGCCGCCGATAACGAGCTTCGGTTTGTATTCCTTTACCGCTGCTTCAAAGGCGTCGTAGTCGATGCGACCCGTCTTTTCATCGACGCCGTAATCCACGATGTCGAAGTATTTTCCCGAGATATTCACCGGGCTTCCGTGAGACAAGTGGCCGCCCTGACTTAAGTTCATGCCCAAGATCCGATCGCCGGGCTTTAAGAGACCCAAGTACACGGCCATATTGGCATTGGCGCCGCTATGGGGCTGTACATTGGCGTGATCGGCACCGTAGAGGGCTTTAAAGCGATCGATGGCCAATTGTTCCACTTCGTCCACCACTTGGCAGCCGCCGTAGTAGCGGGCGCCGGGCAGGCCTTCGGCGTATTTATTGGTCAGTGGCGATCCCATAGCCTCCATGACGGCGTAAGAGACAAAGTTTTCCGAGGCGATGAGCTCGATGTGACTTTGTTGCCGCTCGGTTTCCTTTTGTACCAGCGAATAGATTTCAGGATCCGTCTTTTCTAAGTGCTTGTAATCCAATCCTTGCCCCTTTCTCGGTTCTAATACCTGTCGTTGATGTAGGTGTCGATTTTGGAGCGTTTTTTTTCTTCCATGAAAACGCCCCGATCGACTAAGTCTTCATAAACCCGTTTGGACGTGGAATGCAAAATATACTCCGGATACTCGATAAAGACGATTTCAAAGAGACGGTCTTGCAATTTCTTTCCGTCGCAGTGAACGAAGTAGCCGTAGACATTTTTGTAATCGACAAAATCCAAAATTTCCAAGATCGTGTCATCTTTTTTTCCGTAATATTTTTCAGCCAAAGAAAGGGAGCGGCAATACTCTCGGTTGCTCTTCTGCATCCGCTTCACGCGCCGAGCCTCCATGCGGTAGCTTTTGGCCAAGGCGTTGTAGTATTGGTAATTAAAGATCCCCTTCTCCAGCCGATCGATGAGAAAAAAGGGGCGCACATTGCTGCTGTGCATGTCCTTTAAATTCGTCTGCAAAAATTCCTTTTTGTTTAAATCGCCGCGCTCATAGGCGCGAATCAAGGCGCTACGCCTCTCCATAAAGTGCTGAAACCACTTGTCGCAAATCGGCTCCATGGCCATGGAGTCCTCATCATAAGAATGCATTGATCAGTACCGGCAACACCATTGCTAAGCATAAAATTACGGCCACGATTCGGATAAATGTCTTGTTCGATTTCATTCCAATCCCCTGTCAGTCGTTAACCTTCCAAAGAAACTTCTTGTGCGTATTGTTTTAATTCTTCCGGGAAGTCCGCTTCCACGTAATTGACGTTAATGTAGATTTGGCGGTTTTCCATGCCCAAGGTTTCCAGGCGATTGGCCAAATCCTTCAAGTCTTCGATGGAGAGGTCCATGACCTTGTACATGCCGTCGACGTAAACTTTTTCCAAGTCGTAGTCCATGGCGAACATGCCGCTTAAAAAGCCGTAGAATTCGTCTAAATTGGTGAGATTGTATTCCGTGGCGTTAATTAAGCGCACATTGTAATCCAAGCTGAAAATGTGGTCGTCGTCGACTTCAACAAAAGCGATGTTGCCGTTGCCGCCTTCGTGGTCTTCATTGGCGTGGTCGATTAACCATTTCGTTTTTCCTGCACCTTTTGCTCCTAAGATATAACGAATCATTGTAATCATCCTTTCTCTATTTCCTATACAAATGACCTTGCGGCCGATTTTCCTCAATCATTCGCCGTACGATTTCGTCGCGAATGTAGTACCAGCTTCTATTCCAATTGGCGAACAACACGTCTTTTTCCGGCGCACGTCCCAAAAGACGGCCGATAACCGTCTCCGGAGGCAGATGCTCCAGAAATGAGATCACCCGCTCCATAAACTCTTCCATGGGAAGGGGCACGAAGGTGCCGGTGGTGTACATGTCGGCGAGTTTGGTGTGCTTCGCCACGTAAAGATTGTGAATCTTCACCTCGTCGGCACCGACGCGGGCCAATAATTCGGCGCCTCTGAGCACGTCGTCTCGGCTGTCCCAAGGCAGATCCAAAATCATATGGACCGCAAGCCTCAGGCCTTTTTCCTTGATCCGCTTCGACGCGTCGATAAATTCGTCGATGCCGTGGCCGCGATTGATCGCTTCCAGTGTCTTTTCATTGGCCGATTGCAGGCCCAATTCGAAGGTGACGACCTTATCCGGAAAAATTTCCTTCGCCGCCGATAAATATTCGTCGTCCACACAGTCCGGCCGCGTGGATACGGAGACGCCGACGATGTCTTCTTCCGCCACCGCCTCTAAATTTTCTTTAAAGTCGGCCAGAGGAAGGTAGGTGCCCGTAAAATTTTGAAAATACGGGATAAAGCCTTGGGCCTTGTACCGCGCCTTCATTCGCGCCTTGTTTTCTCGAAACTGTTCCCGTACGCTTCCTTGAATCCATTCGAAGCTGCCTCCCTCTTCGCCGCAAAAGATGCAGCCGCCCACCCCGACGGTGCCGTCGCGATTGGGACAGCTGCCCTTCAAGTGAATGGGCACCTTGTATACTTTCATGCCGAAAGCATCCTTGGCGTAGGTGCTGAAGCTTCGATAGGGAAATGGCTCCGTAATGTTATTCTCCTTGATCTTCCACGTCTTCCGCATAGAGGCTTTCGAATTCGTCGGCGACGCGGTTGAAATAGTCTTCGTCTTCGATAAAGACCAATTCCAATTCTTCGTCTTCCAATTCGGTGTATTCGTAAATCAGAACGGAGGCGTCTTCGTCCACTTCGTCGCCTTTTAAGGGCAACAAAGCGATGTAGTCTTTTTCTTCAAAGGGGAAAATGCCGATGACGGCGCAGTCCAATTCGCTGTCATCTTCCAATGTCAGCGTAATGACGTCCATTTCCTCGTGTTCGTGATCGTGATCGTGTTCGTGTTCGTGGCTCATATTTATCCTTTCATTTTTAAAAGTTCCAGAAGGTAATCGAATACCCGATTGGTCGAGGCGATCGATAAGTTTTCGCCGGGGGCATGGACGCCGTCCATGTCGGGGCCAATGGAAATCATGTCCATCTTGCCGATGGAATCTTGCAGAATGCCGCATTCCAAACCGGCGTGAATCATTTCCACCGTGGCATCTTTGCCGGTCATGTCTTTCCATAATTTCACGGCTTTGTCCCGAAGAGGCGATTCTTCCGCGTATTCCCAAGGGGCGTAGGCGGAAAGTTCTCGGAATGTGCCGCCGCTTAATTCGCCGGCGATGCGGTTTTTCAGGGCGATTTCATGAATCTTGCTTTCCACATCGCTACGAATTTGCATGGTAAAGACAATTTTTTCATCGTCACTTGCGGCGACGCCGATGTTGGTGGAGGATTCCACCAAGCCTTCGATTTTCTTGCTGAAGGTGTTGACGCCGTTGGGCGCGACGAGAAGGTAATTAATAACGCCGTCGGCTACCTCCTGAGCGAGGACTTTGTCGGCGGAAGCGGTTTCGATTTTAAGCACGCCATTGGGATCCGTGGCGACAAATTCCTTTAAGATCGTGTCGGCGGATGCCTTCAGTGCCGCCTTGATGCCGTCCACATCTTTGGCATCGACGCCGATAAGGGCTTCGGCATCTCTCGGAATGGCGTTGGGCTTCGAACCGCCGGAGAAATCCGCCAGTTCGAAATCGTAGTCGTAGGAGACTTCTCTCAAGATCCGCGCCAACAGAAGAATGGGATTGCCCCTTTCGTCGTCGATATCCGAGCCGGAGTGGCCGCCGCGGAAGCCGCCGAGATCGATGGCGAGGAACGCATCCTTTTCGGGCGCCTTAAATTCTTTTTCGAAGATAATTTCGGACACCATGCCGCCGGCACAACCGACGGTAATAATGCCTTCTTCTTCCGAGTCGATGTTGATTAATGTGCGACCTTCGAAATACTTGCCGTCGATGGTATGGGCTCCGGCCATGGACGTTTCTTCCTCGACGGTAACCAAGCATTCAAGAGCCGGGTGTTCGTAGTCGCCGTCTAAGATGGCGAGCATCATGGCCACGGCGATGCCGTCATCGGCACCGAGTGTGGTGTTCTTCGCGATGATTCGATCGCCTTCCACCACGGCTTCGATGGGATCATTTGAAAAGTCGTGTTCGTAGCCTTTTACCGCTTCGCAGACCATATCCATGTGGCCCTGCAAAATTACGGTTAGCTCGTTTTCGTAGCCTTTCGATGCGGGCTTTTTAATAACGATGTTTTTCCATTTATCTTGAATGACCTCGAGATCGCGATCCTTGGCCCATTGAACCAGGAAGTCGCTGATTTTTTCTTCTTCTTTGCTGCAACGGGGAATGTCCGTTATGGCGGCAAAGAAGTTTAGAACCGGTGAATCGCCGGTTAAACCTTTTATCATTCTATCACCTCTTCTTTATACTACATATTACACGAAACGCGCCGCTTCGTCATTACTTTTCGCTTTTATTCGGTAAAGGAATATGGCAATAGCCGCCGGGATTTTTCACTAAATATTGTTGGTGGTATTCCTCGGCTTCCGTAAAGTTTTCAAGAGGCGCCACCTCCACCCAAATCTTGCGCGTCGATTGGCTTTGGCGCTTCTGTTTATCCTCTTCGTAGAAGTCCTTCAGGGCCTCGTCTCCGGGCCTGTAATAGAGCCCGGTACGGTACTGGCGCCCCACGTCATTGCCTTGGCGGAAATAACTGTATGGGTCGATGATTTTGTAAAATAAATCCACGATTTTTTCCCGCGATAGGACCTCGGGATCGAATTCGATGATCACGCCTTCCGCCGCCTTGCTCTTGCCGTAGCAAAGGTCTTCGTAGGTGGGACTCGGAATGTCGGAGTTAATATAGCCCACCACAGTGGCGGTGATTCCATCGGTGCGCCGAAAATATTCTTCCACGCCCCAAAAACAACCGCCGGCCAAAATAATTTCTGCCATGGTACCTCCTAATAGTTTAACATGCGCTCGATGCGCCCTTTATTATTCTGAAAATCTTCGTAGGACCGAATGTTTCTGAATACCTGAGAAATGGAATGGGTGCTCAAGCCATAGTAACTGCTGATCATGTGGTTCATGGAGGGATCTTTTTCCACCATGGAAGCATAGCAATTTAAAATAAAGTCAATGACGGACGCGTATTCTTCCTCGGTAAAGCCGCTGCTGTCCACTTCCCTTTTTATGGTCTCGATTAACAAACTTTCCAGATAGCGGAAAAATTCTTCGAAGTCGATCCTGGGCTCCGATTGCTCGATTTCGGCGATAATCTTAAAAAACAGATTCCATCCGAACTCCCGCTGCATAACGGCGTACACCGCTTTGCCTACCCGCTCGGTAAAGGCCGTGGTAAAGGTGGGCCGGCGATCGAATTCGACGCCCTCGGCAACTTTAAAGCCCTTTTGGTCGATGTGGTTGATTCGGTTCAACAGGCGAATGAAATTTTCCCCCTCGTCGTAATCCAACAGGGCCTGGCATTTGTAGTCCAAATATTCCACGATAATGTCCGAGGTCTCGTTAAAGTCCACGACAAAACCAAGCTCCTTGCGAATGGTGCCCACGAAAATATCGTGAATGATTTTCGACAAAAGGCTTTTCAGCTGCCGATGATTGCTCTTCACCGCCGAAGAATCCATGTCGTTGACGTGTTCGTATAGGATTCGCAACTGGCGGTCGATCATGGACAGATTGTCCTTAATGGAATGCATAATGTCTCGGAAAAATTCTTCCGTGAGCATGTAGTTGTAATTTTTATATAAGACCTTGTGGTCGATTTCACCCCAGAATACATTAACCAGGGACTTGATCTGCAATTCGAAATTAAGCTTTTCGTCGTCCTTTTGAATGATTCCGTCGATTTTATAAATGCCGAAGCCGTTTTTTTGAATCATGGGCTGGGCCGTTTCCATATCCAGCAAAATGTGTTTGTGACTCGGCGACCTGTAGTAGCCGTTTCCCACGGGAATGTAAAACAGATCTTTAATGGCCCGGTAAATGTCCACTTCGTCGTCGGTAAAACGACATTCGATTCTCAGCCCGATAATATCCTGCATGTGCCGGAGCATTTCCGCGGCATCGTCGTAGCGCATATAGAGGCTGTTTCGAATAATTTTTTCTCTTAAAGAATTTGCCGATTTGATTCGTGAATTGACCGCGAGAAAACTGTCGTTGTCTTTAAATTCCATTTCAAAAAAGTTTTCAAGCTCCCGCTCGAGCTCCGCTATAAACTCGTATTTATTGTTCAACAGCTCGATGGAGCGGTCAATAAAGTTGAATAAATCCAGTTCCATATCTTCCCCCTGACATAGAACCAGTATATCACAGAATCGTGCAGGAAAACGATCCTTCTCCCCGATCAAAAAAGCGGCTCTCTGGCACGGAAATGGCTTAATTTCAATACTTGTAAATAAAAAAGCGGCCGGAGCCGCTCATTTTATTTGTATTCGACTTTGTATTTCTTTTCGAGTTCGGCCACTTTTTCCAAGTAGCGTTCTTGTTGTTTTTGGCGGGTGAGTTCCATTTGGATTTCGCCGCGCACTTCGTCGAAGCTCTTTTCTTCTTCCGGATTACCTTCGATGCGCTTAATGACGTGGTAGCCGAATTGGGTCTTTACGGGATCGGAAATTTCGCCGTCTTTCATGTCGAAGACCTTTTCGTCGAATTCCGGCACCATTTGGCCGCGTCCGAAGGTACCTAAGTCTCCGCCGTTTTGATTGGAGGGGCAGGAAGAGTGTTCTTTCGCTAATTCGCCGAAGTCTGCGCCATCGCGGGCTTGCTTGGCAAGGTCGGCGGCCTTTTCTTCTTCGTCGACTAAAATGTGTGCGGCGTGAACGGATTCAGGGTTCTTGAAGAAGCGCTTGTTTTCTTCGTAGAATTTTTTCATGTCTTCTTCCGACACTTCAACGCCTTCGATGGTCTTGCTGAAGTTGTAGGATTTTAAAAGAGACTTCTTCGTGTCGGCAAAGACCTTTTTAAATTCTTCGTCTTCATCCATCTTCTTGTCCATGGCATCCATAAGCAAGAGCTCTTGGCGCACCAATTCGTCTAAGATGTGTTTCTTTCCTTCATCCCCTTGGAATTGAATGGCCATTTGGGGATTCATGCTCTTTAAATAGGCATCCACATCGGATTCGTGAATGTCCACATTGCCGATGGACGCCAATACTTTATTTTCTTCTGTCATTAATTTACCTCCTAATGATCGTGGCTGTTTGCCTTTTACTGCTCTTTATCATAACAATCCCCTGTGTTTCCGTCAAGATTGTTGCTATTCTATTAATTGCGAAAGCTATGGTATAATGAAATACGTACGCAATTTATTTAAACGGGAGAAGATACTAAGCGCCAGCACCATTTAGGTGGACGAGGAATGAAGTGATCGAATTTTCGGCGGATGCTTCATAGGTCTGCAACCTGAGTATTGTACAAAACCCGGAGCAATCTTGGCACAAAATCAATACGGCAGCTCCCGAGATTAGGAGGATATTATGTGTGGAATTGTTGCCTTTAACGGCAAGGAAAATGCTGAAGAACGCATTCTTCAGGGACTTGAAAAATTAGAATACCGCGGCTACGACAGCGCCGGCATCGCCATGATCGACCATGGCCTCTTGAAAGTAACGAAGGCCGCCGGCCGCTTGGACGCACTGGAAGAAAAACTTCGCGCCCATCCCCTCGTAGGCCACAACGGCATCGGCCATACCCGCTGGGCCACCCACGGCGTTCCCAGCGAAATGAATGCCCACCCCCACGTGTCCAGCGACCACAAGGTGGCCGTGGTACACAACGGCATTATCGAAAATTTCCAGGCCATTAAAAACCGCCTTATGGAAGAAGGCTTCACCTTCTACTCCGAAACGGATACGGAAGTGGTGGCCAATTTAATCGCATCGAAACTTCACGGAGATTTGAAATCCGCCGTGCAAGAAGCCACGAAAGAACTGCGCGGCACCTTCAGCCTGGCCGTTCTCTCCTCCGACGATCCGGAAACTTTAATCGTCACTCGCAGAGAATCGCCCTTGATCTTGGGCATCGCCGACGACGGCATTTTTGCCGCATCGGACATCCCCGCCCTCTTGGCCTACACTCGCGATGTCATCTATTTAGACAATGACGATCTCGTGGTTATCGAAAAGGGCAACTACACCATCTACAACCACGGCGAGGTCATCGACAAAGAAGTGAAAACCGTGGAATGGAGCATGGAAAGTGCCGGCAAAGAAGGTTTCGATCACTACATGATGAAAGAAATCTTCGAACAGCCCAAGGCCATTCGCGACTGTTTACTCCGCAAAGTCGATGAGGGCTTTGTGAGCTTCGGCGAACAATCCTTTACGAAAGATGAAATCGAAGCCTTCGACCACGTCTTTATGACGGCCTGCGGCACGGCCTTCCACGCTTCCCAAGTGGGCAAACGCGCCTTGGAAGAGGCCATGCAAAAGGAAATTACGGCGGAAATCGCATCGGAATTCCGTTACAATATGCCCTTCTTAAACGAAAACAGCCTGCTTATCGTCGTGAGCCAATCCGGCGAAACCGGCGACACCTTGGCCGTGCTTCGGGAAGCGAAGCAACGGGGCGCGAAGGTCCTCGCCATTACCAATGTGTTGGGCTCCAGTATCGACCGGGAAAGCGACAAAGTCATTTACTGCGACGCCGGCCCCGAAATTTCCGTGGCCAGCACCAAGGCCTACTCCACTCAGCTCTTGAGCCTTTATCTCTTGGCCCTGGACTTCGGCTACAAGCTGGGCACCTACGACGAAGAAGCGGTGAAGGTTGCCATCGAAGAGCTCTCCGGCGTTCCGGAAAAAATCGAATCCATTTTGGAGCATGTGGATGATTTGGATCCCATTGCCAAACGCCTCGCTTCTCACCCGGCCATCTTCTACCTGGGCCGCGGTATCGACTACCTGAGCGCAAAGGAAGGCGCCTTAAAGCTCAAGGAAATCTCCTACATCCACGCCCAATCCATGCCCGCCGGGGAATTAAAACACGGCAGCATCGCCCTCGTGGAAGAGGGCCTCCCCATCGTCACCATTATCACCCAATCCCTTCTCGTGGAAAAAAGCATTTCCAATATTAAAGAAGTGAAGGCCAGAGGCGCTTACAACATCGTCATTACCGACGACGTCAGTGCCCACATCGACGAAGTGGCCGACGATCTCATTCGCATCCCCGCCATCTCCGATCTCTACGCCCCCATTCTCGCCGTCTTGCCCCAACAAATCCTCGCCTACAAAGTGAGCGTTCTCTTGAGCAACGACGTGGACAAACCGAGAAACCTGGCGAAATCCGTAACCGTCGAATAAAAATAACGAATCGGCACAAGGCTTCTTGTGCCGATTTTTTCATGCAAAAAGGACTTCCCAACCTGAGAAGTCCTTTTTTGAGCGCAATTCAATTTAAGTCTTCAACGAATACTTGCTCTAAACCCTTTCTTATAGAAAGGCTAATCCCGATGCCCATGACGACGAAGACCAAAACAATGGGCAGATAGTTCGTCGTGAAGAAAAGATTTTTCGCTGCGAATGCAATGGCGAATTTGCTCCTCGCCGATCGTCCTAAGATGACTACGGGAAGCAAGATGCCATAAAGGGCAAGTAAGCGCAAAAAGAGCATGCCGCCTTCTCTGTAAACCATGGACTTCATTTGCCTTTCCGTCATGCCCGCCGTCATAAGCAGTTCAAACTCTCTCTTTCTGGCCCGCAAGTTGCCGATAAAACTATTGTAAGCATTGGTCAAGGCAATGAGGATGAGAATCCCTTGAATGCCTCCGTTCAGTACGCGCACATTCCTCTCCGCCTCATTATCCAAAGCCCGACTCATGGCTTGAGTTAAGGTGGAGTGGTCGGTCTTCGGAATATAAGATGCGATGACTCTCTCAAAATCTTCAGATACCTTGTCCACGTTTTTGTCCGCTCGCATTTTTATATTGTAATAGTTCACCGGATCCGACGGATCGTGTCCTTCCTTTTGGAAAAATGCCTCCATGGTGGAATGTCGCGTAAACAGGGAGACTTCTCGAGCCGTCATGGGCTCGATGGCGAAGGGCATCTCGTCGATCACGCCGCCGATGCCGATGGCCATTACCTTACCTTCCGCGGCGTAGCGCAGCTTTACGGCCCCGCTTCCATCGGTGACGGGAATGTAATTTCGAAAGGCATAGGGACTTCCGTCGTCGGCGGCGGTTCTATTTAAGAGCAAATACGCCGTATCGTTATCGTATCCATTCGCTGCCAAAAGCTTCTCGTAATCCTCGTCGGTAAGTCCGTACATCCTGGCATACAAATCCTTTGACTTCTTGCCATCTTTTAACGCCTGTTTCATAGGATCTGAAAAGAACGCTCCGTTGTCTCCGACAAAGCACTTAAAATCTTGCTTGCGATATACATGCCATTCATCCGCGCCTTTTAGAGCTTTTAGGTCCTCGGTCATTTGGGGATCCATCGATCCCGGGGTGTAAATAACCGAGGAAAAGGAATAGGGACTGCGAAATTTGTCGTAGGCTTCAGTGAGCCCTGAATAGGCGCCGGATACCATGACCACGGTGAGAATCACGGCCGAAAGCGCCGTGGACAAACGGATCGTGCGGTAGGTTCTCTTGTAAGAAACGTAACAATCTTTGGCCAAAGTTCTTTCGATTTTTCCCCTTAATTTCGACGGACCCAGCCGCCCGTCTTTTTCCGACAGGCCGTTTAGTCCCTCGATAATATTTAATTTCCCGCAGCGCTTCGCCGGCACCATGGCGGATAGATAAACCGTCGCCGCAGATAAAACTAAAATAGCCAAAACCACAAAGGGCGAAATGCTCACCGCTTGAAAATCCGGCGCCTTAATTCGCTCGCTTAATATGTCGGCCATAGCATGGATGCTCTTGGCATTGTTGCGCCACATTAAATACAAGAGTCCGTTGGCCACGCCATAGGACAGAGCCGTGCCCAGCAGAATCGGTCCCCTCGCCAAAAGAAAAGCGCGCCTGCGGATCATTTCCTTTACTTGTTTCTCCGTCATGCCCACACTTTTTAACAGGGCGATCTCCCGCTGATCCCGACTGTTCCACACGTTAAAAGCGCCGTAAATAATAAAGGCAAATAAGAGTACCAACAGACTCATGGGAATATACATTTCCAGTGCACGAGATAGCACATTTTTCGGCGGAATAATTCCATTGGGATAGATCAATTTATAATTCAAGAGAGGGATGTTGTAACCCAATCGCCCCTGACTTTCCGCCACTTTCGGATCGATGCTTCGCTTCTGTAAAATCTCCCGCGTCAGAGTGTAGGTATCTCGTGGGTTTTTGTACCATATATAGGCCTCTACGACACTCGAACCGTCATAAAGTGCGTCTTTCGACACATCTGATACGCGACCGATCAAATAATACTCATCAAACGATAATTCGGGGTTCTCGTAAACGCCTACGATCCGATAAGTCTTCCCTTCCGCCTCCAATGTGCTGTTCAGATGCAGATCTCGATTTTGCTTCAAAAATGAATCAGGCACTAACAATTCGTCGTCTCTTTCCGGCCGCCTGCCCTCGACGGGTTCAAAGCTTTTTAATTGAGAGAAACAATCTTCCCGTTCGTAAATCACGGCGTTTCGGTCCGTTTTTACGATGCGATCAAAGGCAATTTTCTCGATGGCCGGATTCTTTTTTAAATCATCGTAAAAAGAGGCGTCGACCTCGGCAATGGACGCGTGGTAATCACCTTGATCGGCGACGGCAAAATCAACTTCCGCTTTTCTTAAAGAGGTAGTGATAAACAGAATGGTCCCCAGTAAAATCACGGCAAGTAGTATGCTGGTTTTTACCGCCAGGGCGTCTTTTTTGCCGGCATTGACCACGGAGGCAGCTAATTCACTAATGATTTTCATCGTCTACACCTCCGAAGGGAAGAGTTTTCCGTCGATCATGCGGAATACTTTTTGGCAGCTGTTGGCCACCTTTTCATCGTGGGTCACGATGGCCATGGTGGAGCCGGTGCGCTCGTTGACCAATCGGAAAAGGGCGGTGATTTCTTCGGAATTGCGGCGATCCAAGTTCCCCGTGGGCTCATCCGCTAAAATCAGGGCGGGCCTCGTGATTAAGCTTCGGGCAATGGCCACTCGCTGTTGCTCGCCGCCGGAAAGTTGTTTCGGATAGCGATCCAATTTATCTTCGATCCCGAGAATCGAAATAATCTCTTTAAAATAAGCTTCATCTTCCTTTCTTCCGTCCAGAAGCAGGGGGAGCAAGATATTTTTCCGCGCCGTTATATTTGGGATCAGATTGAAAAATTGGTAGATGACTCCGATGTTCCTGCGACGGAAAATGGTCATTTCCTCGTTGCTAAGGGTCGTAATGTTTTTATCCTGAATGAAAATTTCGCCGCCGGTAGGCCTGTCGATGCCCGCCAAAAGGTGGAGCAAGGTGGACTTTCCCGATCCGCTGTCGCCGATGATCGCCACCAAGTCTCCTTTTTCCAACTGAAAATTCACGCCGTCCAGAGCGCGGACTTCCACCGACCGACCGTAGGTCTTCGTAAGATTCACTGTTTTTACAATAGGCATAGGCTTCCTCCTTTTCTGAGCCTACGATATCAAGTGAAAGTGACCGGTCGGTGACCGAGTACCTGCGCCTCGTCTATTCGTAAAAGCGCAACTCAAATCGATTTGATTCCTTGCCTTTTGTATAGAGGAGATCGCCGCCTTGTCTTTTCATAATCGCCCTTGCCATGGGGAGGCCGATTCCAAAGCCGGATGTGTTGGGATCTTTTTTATAAAAGCGCCGAAATGCTTGTTCCAAGGTGTCCCGATCCATGCCTTCGCCGAAATCTTCGACGACAATGGATTTGTAGACATTGGTTTTTATAAAAGTCATGGCGATGCCTCTTTCTTTGGACGCTTCCATGCCGTTCTTCGCGAGATTAAACAGGGCTTCGTAGGTCCATTTCTTATCACAATAGAGAGCCACTGATTCGCCATAAATAGTGCAAGGGATCTTTTCTCTTGCGAAGGCATTTTCCAATCCTTCCGCCACGGTTGTCGCCAGCTCCATGCCGTCGACCGCTTCTTTTTTCATCGCCACCACATCACTGTCCACCGCCGCCAATTTAAGTAGCGCATCGGAAAGGCCCAAGAGGCGCTCCATGGATCGGCCCATACGTTCAAGGGCCTCTTTGTCCGATGCATCGTCGATGAGATCCAGCATAAGCAAGGTGCCTGTAATTGGCGTCTTGATTTGATGGGCGATATCTTCCGTATACTCCGTCAGTTGAACGCGACGGTTCTCAGCCTCTTGAGCGATGCGCTTATTTTCTGATGTCATCTTCACGATTTCATCTCTCAGCTTAGAAAAATCGTCTTCTTCGGCCTCATCGACTCGAGACTCCGGATCCGAACTATGTAGGAGGCGGATCATGTCGTCGATTTTCTCTTCAACTTCCATGGAAGCATTCCCTTCAAAGCAATCGATGGCAAAGTAGAGCCCTCCGTTAATCATAAAAAATAGCGCGACGGTCAACCAATCGAAGCGTGGAAAGAAAGCAACTACAACCATGGAAAGGACGAGATTTAGCGATAGGATCAATAGGGTCTGTCTTTTAGTCATCGCCATCCTCCCAAAAATAGCCCATGCCCCGCACAGTTTTTATAAAATGGCCGTAAGGTCCCAGCTTCTTGCGAAGGCGCTTCACGGCGACGGTGAGTGTATTATCGTTAACTTCGTCGCCAAAGCCCCACACCTCGTCGATTAATTGGCTTCGCAACAATTGTCTGCCTCGATTTGCCAATAGCATGGCCAGCAGATCAAATTCCTGCCTATTCAAGTCCACGGCTTTGCCCCGCAAAATCGCCATCTTCGATTGCCTGTCTAAGATCAACTCTTTAAATTCCATGGACTCTTCTTCCGGTCCGAGGCGCTTAAAAAGATTGTCAATTCGCGCCTTCAATACGGGAAGGGAAAATGGCTTCGCCACGTATTCATCGGCCCCTTGAGATAAGCCTTTCACGACATAGTCCTCGTCGCCTTTTACCGTAAGCATGAGAATGGGCAGTTTAGAAAAGGAACGGACCCAATTTAAGAAATCGAAACCCGATCCGTCGGGAAGATTTACATCGAGAATGAGCAGATCGGCGGAGCGAATTTGCTCTTCGCCCACATCGCCCAATCGACCCGCCGCCACCACTTCCATGTCGTACCGAGCCAGATAAGTTTTCACGCCGTAGACGATGGTCTCGTCGTCTTCGATCATCAGTATCTTCAATGGTCGCCTCCCTTTACAACAAGCCCAAAATTTCGTCCAGCTTCTTCATATCCAGTGCCTCTTCCACCACGGATGCCAATTTTTCGATCTGGCTGTCTTTAAAGGCGGCGTAGTCCATCGCTACTTTCGGCGGCAGATTTTTTTCCTTCTTTAGTGCGGCCACGATCTCTTCGGCGATGTGAGGAGCGTCGAAAAAACCGTGAATGTAGGTGCCGTAGAGGCGGCCGTTTTTTACCACGCCGCCGGTTTCTGTCAGTCTTTTTATTTCGCCCGCCTCTTTTATCTCGCTTTGCCCCATATGAATTTCATAGCCCGCCACTTTTTTTCCGCTCAGATTTTTCAGCAGGCCCTCGGAAGGGGAAATCGTCGTTTCCACGCGGCACTGCTTCTTTTCTTTTGAAAAGATGGTGTCCATGGGAAAGAGCTTGAGCCCCTCCATGGTGCCGCCGCTTTCCACTCCCTCCGGATCGGAAAGGGTGTCTCCCATCATTTGAAAGCCGCCGCAAATGGAAAAGATAATGCCTCCTTTTTCGGCGTGGCGCAAAATTCGGGCATAGATCCCCGTTTCTTTCAGCCATTTTAAGTCGGCCATGGTGTTTTTCGTCCCGGGGATGATCAAGAGATCCGGCTCGCCGAATTCTCCCACTCGCGTAATGGCGCGAACGGAAACATCGGCCATCATTTGAAAAGGCGCCACGTCGGTGACATTGGAGATGTGGGGAAGGCGAATGACGGCGATGTCCACGGATGCACGATCCGTCTCGTGGAATTCCATGGCCAGGGAATCTTCCGCCTCCAATCGCACGTCGGCATAGGGCACGACGCCGAGGACGGGAACGCCGGTGCGCTCCTCTAAAATTTTGAGGCCCGGCTCCAGTATGGACACGTCGCCACGGAAGCGGTTCACGACGATGCCCTTGAGCCTTCTTCGCTCGTCGTCATCGAAAAGCTCCCATGTCCCTACCACAGAGGCGAACATGCCACCTCGATCGATGTCGGCGATGAGAATGGCGGGAATGTCCGCCGCCTTGGCGAAGCCCATGTTTACCATGTCCACGCTTTTTAAATTGATCTCCGATGCGCTCCCCGCTCCTTCGCACAAGACGAAGTCAAATTCATCGGCCAAGGATTCGTAGGCCGCCAGGGCCTTGGGAAATAGCTTCTTCTTTTCGGCGTAGTAGGCGCGGGTCTCGAGATTTTTGTAGACGCGGCCATTTACGATGACCTGGCTCACTCCCGGCGCCGTGGGCTTTAAGAGGATCGGATTCATGCGCACGTCGGCGGGTATCCGCGCCGCCTCCGCCTGCACGATTTGCGCCCGCCCGATTTCCGATCCGTCGTCGGTGATGCCGCTGTTCAGTGCCATGTTCTGTGCCTTAAAGGGCGCCACCCGGTAGCCTCTGTTGGCGTAAATGCGAAGGAGCGCCGCCACCATGGCACTCTTCCCCGCGTTGGACGCCGTTCCCAATACCATTAACCCTGCCACGGTGTCGCCTCCTTTAATGCCTCAAGAAAATTCTCTCTAAGTCTCTCGTTGCCGCTTAAGTGAAGTTGCGGATAACCTGCATAAACATTTTTCCCATGGTAGGCCGTTCGCCTCTCTCCCCTGCCGCTCGGCTTTTGGATGAGAAGGTCTTCCCCCTCCTCATCGGCGGCGCTGTAATGAAATTCGTGGACGGGAGCCGACTCGCCTGCCTTCAACAGAAGACCGTCTTCTTCCGCCGTGATCACTTGATAGCCGAAGTGCTGCAGGCGATCGGTCATCTTCGCCTCGCCGTGAAAAAGTCCGAAGGCTTCGCTGCCGTCGATTTTTTCAAGAAGGCTCATAAAGCCGCCGCTCTCGGCTACGATGACGCCGCCACTTTCGACGAAAGATTTTAAATCCCAGGCAAGGGTTTTATTTTTCGCCAAGGCTTCTTTGTGAAGCTCCGGATAGCCGCCGCCCAAATAGACGCCGCAGATCCCTTTCGGCAGAGGATCCGCGAGGGGCGAAAAGGGAATCCATTCCACGCCGCGCTCGGCGAGATCGTCGAGGACGTCTTCGTAATAAAAGAAAAAGGCTTCGTCTTTTGCAATGGCCACGGGAATTTTTTTTCGCAAAGGATTCATCGCCATTTCACGACATACGGACTTTGCCGCACAGGCGGCGAGGAGCTTATCTAAATCCACATAGTTTTCCACGACATCCGCCCAATTTTCGGCGAATGCGCGAAAGTTTTCGATCTCCTCCGGTCGGTGCAGGCCCAAGTGGCGCTCGGGCAAATCCCGATCCAAATCGGGAATGCTGCCGAAGAGGGGAAGTCCCGTGGCTTCTTTAATGATTTTTTCGTAGTAAGAGGCCATGGCGGGCTTCGTGTGATTTAAAATTACGCCTGAAATGGTATTTTCCCCATAATTTAAAAATCCCTGAAGCTCCGCGCCGAGGCTCGCGCCTTTTCCTCGTCCCGATGCGATGAAAATCGTCGGCGTCTTGGTGAAATTCGCCATCTCCGCCGCCGAACAAGCTGTCGTGGTGGCCATGCCGTCGTAGTAGCCCATGGCCCCTTCCATGACAATGACGTCCTTTTTCTCCAACTGCGCCATAAGGTGAAGAATGTAATCGTCATCCATCAAATGACGATCCAGGTTCACGCCGTAGGCCCCGAGCGCCCGATGATACATAGGGTCGATGTAATCGGGCCCGATCTTCGCCGATGCTACCGTCATTCCCCGGCGAATGAGGGCGCCGATGATCCCCATGGTGATGGAGGTCTTTCCCGCACCGGAATGGCCTGCGGATAATAACATGCGCTTCATCATATCACCTGCTCGTAGGCCACCCGCTCGGTGCCGTCGGCCACGGTAATGACACCGCAATAGGTAAAGCCCGCGGACTCGATTAAACCCCGCATCCGGAAATTATCGGCGTGGGTGTCGATGCGAATGGCGGGAATCTTCTTTAACTTTGCATCGGCGAAAATCCGCTCCATCATGCGCCGGCTCATGCCCTCACCCCTTTTGTTTTCGGCGACGACGAATTGATGGACAGTGAGGTAATCGCCTTCCGTAAGCCACTTGCCGTCGATTTGATCGTACGTTGGGTCCGCCCCTTCTTTTAACACGGCCATGCCGACGACGTCATCGTCTTTAAAGAAATAGCAACAGCCGGCTTTAATATTTTCCGAGAGATCTTCCGGCATGGGATCCTTTCCCTGCCATTGATCCACGCCGTCGGCCTTTAAGGCGACTCGAGCCTCGTCGATCAGGTTTACGACGCGAGGCAAATCTTCTTCTCTTGCCTTCACGAGAGCGAGAGGCATTTTTCTGAAGTAAGGCACGGCTTTGTCCATGGCCATCTCCGCCCCGTCGACGATTGTATCCGCGACGAAAATATGAAGCCCCTTTGCTTCCGCTTTTCTTAGTGCCGCGGTAAATTCAGGGTCCGTCTCTTCGTTAGGTGTAAAGCCCCATATGCCTTTCATCTGCACCACAAACAAGACGCCACAGCATCCGCCCGCCTCGGCCATCTCGCCGAGTTCTCGGATGTGCTTCGCGCCGCGCACCGTGGGCGCGTCGGGAAATTTCGCCAGGCCGTCTTCTTCCAAGGTGACGCCCTTCACTTCCAAAAAGCCCTCGCCCTCTGTTCCTTTGAGATAAAAGTCGAAGCGACTGTCGTCGTGCTTTACTTCCCGCTCATAGGACGTGATTTTCCCGAAGCCCTTTAGATAAGGCGCGCCGTCGAAATACTCCGCCGCCAATTGATTGGGGGCCTGTGAGTCGATGTTTATGGGATTTTCTCCCTTATAAACGGTGACCAGACTGTATGGCGTCTTTCGCTTCTTCGCAGGATCAGCCCCCTCGAGAAGCACGTTTGCACCGGGAACGAATAGCTCACGACATCGCCCGGTATTGGGCACGTGAACCCGAATCCTTTCCCCGTTTTTTTCTACCATAGCAATGAAGCGATTTTCCCTGTTAAGAAAAATCGCTTCTTCCATGCGTTTATATTTCATTCTGCATCCTTTTGTTTAAAATGCCAAATCAAGTAGCCCACGGCCAATACCGCCAAGAGAGCCACGATGGCGTATTTATAGTAATCCAAATAGGTGAGGATCACGTGCCAATTTTCGCCGGTTTTGTAGCCGAGAAAAGTGAGCACGCAGTTCCATACGAAGGAACCCGCCGCCGTAAGTAAGGAAAACACGGAAAGCCGCATGGATACCATGCCGGCGGGAATGGAAATCAGGCTACGAACCACGGGCACGCAGCGGCCGACGAGGACGAGGGCCTTCCCCTTGTGCTCGAACGTGTTTACCACGCCCATGATTTCTTTTTTCTTAAAGCCCAGCCTTCCCATCCAACCGTGCTCGGCGGAGTCGTAAATTTTTTCCGTGGGAACCAGGCGCCCGATTCCGTAGAGAATGTAAGCGCCTAAAAGGGATCCCGCCGTGGCCGCCAAGGTGGTGGGAAGAAAGGCGAGATTGCCCCGCCCGACGAAGAAGCCGCCGAGGAGCAAAATCACTTCCGATGGAATGGGCGGAAACACATTTTCAATAAAAATCAATGCGAAGACGGCCAGGTACCCGTAATCGGTGATGGCCGAGGTGATCACACGTTCCACTGAACATTCCCCTTTTTATTGCTTAAGAAATTTCACGAGCATTTCGTTGGCCATTTGAGGATTGGCCTTGCCGCGACTTTTCTTCATCACTTGGCCCACGAGGAAGCCGACGACGCGGTCCTTGCCCGCCTTAAATTGTTCCACGGACTCGGGATTCTCTTCCAAGACTTCCTTGACCATGGCTTCGATTTCAGACGCGTCGCCGATTTGTACGAGACCCTCTTCCTCGATGATTGCCTTGGGCTTCTTGCCTTCTTCGCACATTTTGCGGAAGACTTTCTTCCCGGCATTGTTGTTGATCTTGCCGGATTTAATTTGCTCGAGCAGGTAGGCGAAATCTTTTCCTTCGAAGGGAACATTCATTTCCCCCTCGTCGGAGACTTCCACACGGCGCAGAAATTCCGTCATAAACCAATTGGAAAGCATGTCGTAGTCCGTAAAGTGCTTCGCCACTTCTTCATAGAAGTCGGCAACTTTTTTCGAACCGCAAATAACTTTCGCGTCGTATTCTTTCAAGCCGTAGGTGTCCATAAAGCGGGCGATCTTCACATCGGGAAGCTCCGCCATGCCTGCGCGCACCTTTTCGATCCATTCGTCGTCGATAAACAGCGGGCCCAAGTCTCCTTCCGGGGCGAAGCGATAGTCGCTGGCCGTGTATTTTACGCGCATAACCACGGTTTTGTTTTCCGCGTCGTCCCAGCGGCGGGTGGCGCGAAGTTCCGTCTCGCCCTTTTCCATGAGCTCGATTTGGCGGGCCACTTCGTAGTCGATGGCCTTTTCAACGGCGCGGAAGGAGTTCAGATTCTTCACTTCGGAAATGGCGCTTCGCTCCCCGGTTTCCGTGTTCTTAATATTGACATTCACGTCGCAGCGCAGGGAGCCTTCTTCCATCTTCACGTCGCTGACTTCCAGATAGCGCAGGGTATTTCTCAGCTTTTCCAAGAACAGGCGCGCTTCCAGGCCCGACGCCATGTCCGGATCGGAGACGATTTCCACCAAGGGCACGCCGCAGCGGTTGTAGTCCATGAGGGTGGTGCCGTTTTCCGTGTGGAGACTCTTGCCCGTGTCTTCTTCCAGTTGAATTTGATGGATGCCGATCTTTTTCGGACCGTCATCGGTTTCGATTTCAATGTAACCGTCGTTGGCCACGGCCTCGTCCGTTTGGGTAATTTGATAGCCCTTGGTTAAGTCGGGATAGAAGTAATTCTTTCTGGAGAAGGTGGATTTATGATTGATACGCATGTGAAAGGCCGTGGCGATTTCAATGGCCCGCTCCACGGCGCCCTTGTTCAACACAGGGGTGGCGCCGGGAAGGCCCAAGCATACCGGGCAGGTGCAGGTGTTGGGCTCTCTGCCGTAGGCATTTTCACAGCCGCAGAAGGCTTTGGTCTTTGTGGATAATTCGACGTGGATTTCCAATCCCACGATTGTCTTGTAACCCATTAGATATTTCCCTCCAATTCTTTCGCCGTGGCAATGGCTTGATTGTCGTGGCTCTTTTTCGGAATGATTTGAATCCCTACGGGAAGTCCGTCTTTCGTCGATGCGGGCACGCTAATGCCGCCGGTACCGATAAGGTTGACGGGAACGGTAAACAAATCCAGCATGTAGATTTGTACCGGCGTCATGTTTTTGTCGATGGGCAACGCCACCGTCGGCGACGTGGGACAGAGGATCACGTCGTGGGTTTCAAATACTTCGTTGAATTCACTCATCATGCAGTGACGCATTTCCAGGGATTGCTCGAAGTATTCCTTGGAGTGATCCATGCTCATAATATAGGAGCCGATCATAATCCGGCGCTTCACTTCGTCGCCGAAGCCTTCGCTGCGGGTTTTGATGTAGAGCTCGTCGATATTGTCGTAATCGTCGGCGATAAAGCCGTATAAGATGCCGTCGAAACGACTCATGTTTGGTGCGATTTCGCCGTTGACCAAAATATGGTACACGGCGATGGCCAGATCCAAGCTGGCGATGTGGACGTATTCCACTTCAGCGCCCTGATCCCGCATAAAGTCCACGGTGCGTTGGAAGGCGTCTCTCACGGGCTCTTCCACTTCGAAGGTCTTAAAGGTGTCGGGAATGGCGACTTTTAATTGGCTTAAAGGCTTCGCCGCTTTTACGGCTTCGGCGTTCAGAGAATCATTGCCGATGCAGGTGGCGTCGCGCAAGTCGGAGCCTTCCAAAATTTCCAGGACGTATTCCACATCGTCGACGGTGTGGGCCAAGACGCCCACTTGATCGAAGGTGTTGGCCATGGAAGACACGCCGTAGCGGGAAATGCTCCCGTGGGAAGGCTTCATGCCCACGACGCCGCAGAAGGACGCCGGTTGACGCACGGATCCGCCGGTGTCGGTTCCCAAGCTGATGGAGCAGAAGTTTGCCGCCACAGCTGCCGCGCTTCCGCCGGAGGAACCGCCGGATACGCGGGTTCGGTCCACGGGATTTTTCGTCGTGCCGAAGTACGATGTCTTCGTGGAGGAGCCCATGGCGAATTCATCCAAGTTGACCTTGCCGATAATAATGGCATCCGCCGCTTTTAACTTCGTGGTAACCACGGCGTCGTAGGGCGAAACGAAGTCCGCGAGCATTTTCGAGGCGCAGGTCATGAGGACGTCTTTCATGGCGATATTGTCTTTCAGGGTGACGACCATGCCGGCCATTTTGCCGAGTTCTTCGCCTTTTTCTCGCTTTTCGTCCAGTTCCTTGGCCTTTTCAAGGGCGATTTCGTCGGTGAGGGTAATAAAGACGTTTAAATCCTCTTCGTCCCGCTTGATGTTTTCTAAATAGGCTTCTACCAATTCCGTACAGGTGATTTTCCCGTCGAGGAAAAGTTGTCTGGTTTCCAAGCCGCTTAATTGGGTCAGATTCATGAGGCCTCCTTATTCCACAAATTTAATGATTTCGAAGTAGCCGTACTTCACGGCCACGGCATTGCCTGTGGCGTCTTCCCGATCCAGAGATGGACGAATTTCGTCCTCCCGCAGGCGATTGGGCAAAACGTTCGTATGGAAGGTGGGCGAACAGTGTACTTTCGCCTGTTTGATCGTATCCATCAAATCCATGGTGTCGGAAAATTCTTTTTCCATGGCTTCCAACTCTTCGTCGGTGAAGTAAAGTTTGGATATTTCCGCAATATGTCTGATTTCGTCTTTTTTCATAGGAGGTCTCCCCACTTTCTATTAAAGGCTTCTTCCGATAAGACGGGTACGCCTAATTTTTCCGCTTTTTCCGCTTTCGATCCCGCCGCATCCCCTGCGAGAACGAGATCGGTATTTTTCGACACGGATCCGGTTACCTTCGCGCCTTCCGCTTCCAGGGCCGCTTTTACTTCGCTTCTCGGCCTGGACAATGTGCCCGTAAGCACCACGGTTATGCCGTCGAGGACGCCGGATTTTTTCGATTGCTCGTAGATCAGCTCGATCCCCGCATCCATTAAATCGTGGACGTAGCCGCCGATAACGGGATCGGTAAAGAAGAGGCGAATCTCTCTCGCCGTCTCCGGGCCGATCTCTTCGATGGTCACAAGCTCTGCTTCTTCGGCCTTTGCCAGGGCGTCGAAATCGGCGAAGTGATCCGCCAGATCGCCGGCGGTCTTAATGCCTACCTGACCGATGCCCAAGGCATAGATAAAGCGCTTGAAACTGATTTTTTTTGATTCCTCGATGGCGTTTAAAAGATTGTCCGCCTTTTTTTCGCCGAAGCCCTCGAGGCCCATGAGCTCTTCCCTCTTCAGTGCGTAAATATCTGGAATCTCGTGCAACAGACCTGCGGCGATTAATTTTGCCGCTGTCTTTTCGCTGAGCCCCGTAATGTCCATCGCATCTCGGGAGGCGAAGTGATCGATCCGCGCCACCAATTGGGGCTCGCAACCGATGGTATTCGGGCAGAAGCTGTGCACGCCTTTTTGCACCAGCTCCGTGGCGCAGGCGGGACATTTGGTGATCATCTCTATTCTATCACCTTCTTCGCCGATTCCCTCTAAAATTTCGGGAATGACGTCATTGCTTCGCCTTAAAAGCACCTCGCCGCCGATTCGCACATCTTTTCTCAGAATGTCGTCATAATTATTCAGCGTGGCCCGCTGAATGGTCACGCCGTCGATATCCACGGGCGCCAAGATGGCTGTGGGTGTCACCTTCCCCGTGCGGCCTACATTCCATTCCACGTCGAGAAGTTTCGTGACCACTTCCTTCGCCTCGAATTTATAGGCGATGGCCCAGCGGGGAAATTTCACCGTGTAGCCCAAGGATTCGCGCTGGGTGACGTCGTTGATTTTAAGGACGATGCCGTCGATCATGACGTCCAGCCGGTCGCGGGCGTTTTCCACTTCGTCGATGTAATCTAAAATCCCGTGAAAATCTTCGCAGCGGCGGGTCATGGGATGGACGAGAAAGCCCTGCTCTTTTAAAAAGGCCTTTATCTCTTCGTCCGTTTTGAAAACGATGCCTTCGGCATCGGTGAGATTATATAAGTAGGCCGTGAGCCTGCGCCGCCTGGTTTCCTTGGGATCGAGATTTCTCAGGGCGCCGGCGGCACCGTTTCTCGGATTTTTTAAGGGTTCCGCTGCCGTTTCGTTGTATTTTTTAAGACTCTTATAAGGCATAAGCCCCTCGCCCTGCACCACCAAATGGCCCGTAAAGGGAATGCTTAAGGGCACGGTGGATATGGTGACCACCTGCTCCGTAATCACTTCGCCCACGGTGCCGTTGCCACGGGTGACGGCGCGGGTGAGCTTGCCGTCGTCGTAGGTCAGGGAAATGGTGAGCCCGTCGAACTTCAGCTCCGCCATATAGCCCTTGTCGTCGGCCCCGGCTGCATGCATGCGATCGCACCAGGCCTTGAGCCGCTCATAGCTTTGGGCCTTGTCCAGGGAATAGAGGGGCTTTTCGTGGGTAAACTTTTCAAAGCCTTCCAAGAGATCCCCGCCGACACGACGAGTGGGAGAATCGCTCGCCACTTCCCCTGTCTCCTTCTCCATAGCCACGAGCTTGTCGTAGAGGGCGTCGTAGGTTTTGTCGTCCACCAAAGGCGTGTCCAAGGTGTAGTAGGCATGGGCCCAAGTATTTAGTTGGTCGATGATCCCTCGCATCTTCTCCATCTTATTCCTTCTTTCGAATGGGCGCCACCTTCAGGTTCAAGGTCTTCAGCCCCTTGCCCTCAAAGGAAATGACGCCTTCGTCGCCTTTTAACTGCACGAGCATCCCTTCGCCCCATTTCTTGTGAACGATCGTGTCGCCGACGCTTAATTCAGGGAGAGGTTCCGGTTTTTTCACGGGCTTTTGCTCAACCACTGCCGCCCCGGTGTAAATGTCGTGGCGACTTTTTAAATCCTTCTTCCGCGGCTCTTCTTCGTGGACGGTAATATTCTCTTTGATCTCTTCCACAAAGCGACTTCTCATGGCGCTGTTGCGCTTGCCGTAGAGGGTGCGGGACTTGGCCGAAGATAGGAATAGCTTCTCTTCCGCCCGGGTCACCGCCACGTACATGAGCCTGCGTTCCTCCTCCATGCTTTCCTCGTCGTCGTAGCTTCGCGAGGTGGGGAACAGTCGCTCTTCAAGGCCCACCACGAAGACCACGGGAAATTCCAAGCCCTTGGCGCCGTGAATGGTCATGAGCTTGACGGCATGGGATTCGTCGTCCAATTCATTTTTATCGGAAATCAAACTGAGGTTGCCCAGGTAATCGGTAAGGCTCATTTCCGGATTGGATTCTTCGAATTCCGCCGCCGCGGAGATAAATTCCTCCACGTTTTCCAATCGGGTACGGGATTCCACCGTATCCTCCCGCTTCAGCTCGTCGGCATAGCCGCTTTCAAATAAAATCGCTTCCACCAACTCCGCCAGGCTGAGCTCCGCCGCCTTGTTTTGCAGAAGGTGGATTAAATTCACAAATTCGCGAATGTTTTTCTGTGCGCGAATTTTCAATTCCGGATAAGACTCCAACTCTTCCATGAGGGCGAAGAGGCTCATGCCACGCTCGGCCGAAAAGGCGCGAAGCTTCTCTAAAGTCGTATCACCTATACCCCTTTTCGGCACATTCACGATGCGGCTGATATTGATGTCGTCTTTCGGATTGTTTACCGCCGCCAAATAGGCGATGACATCCTTGATTTCCCTTCGGTCGTAAAAGCGTAGGCCGCCCACGACGCGGTAGGGAATACCTTCCCGCATAAGGGCTTCCTCAAAGCCCCGCGACTGGGCGTTGGTGCGATACAGTATCGCCATGTCCCCGTAGGCCGTGCCCTTGTAATTTAAGTGCTGCATCTTTTGCACCACGGCCAATTCCTCTTCGGAGCTGTGGTAGAATTCCCGGTAGACTACGGGATCGCCGCCGCTTTTCGCCGTCCACAAATTCTTTTCTTTCAACGTGGGATTGTTGGCGATGAGGGCGTTGGCGCAGTCCAAAATCGGCGTGGTGGAACGGTAGTTTTGCTCCAGTAAAATGGTCTTCGCGCCGGGAAAATCTTTCTCGAAGGAAAGAATATTGCCGATGTCCGCGCCCCGCCAGCGATAGATGGATTGGTCGTTATCGCCGACGACGGTGAGGTTTTTCGCCTTGGCCGAGAGCATTTTGACCAGTAAGTATTGAATGTGGTTCGTGTCTTGGTATTCGTCCACGAAAATGTATTCGAATTTCTGTTGGTAATAGGCCAATACGTCGGCCTTCAGTTGAAAGAGCTCCACGGTCTTTACCAAGAGATCGTCGAAATCCAGGGCGTTATTCTCCCGCTTCTTCTTTTCGTAGAGGCGGTAGACCTCCGCCGTTTGCCGTCCGTAGAAATCGCCGAAATTTTCCTTCATGGCGGCATCCGCATCTGTGCCTTCGTTTTTCCAGGAGGAAATTTGGCTCAAGAGGCCGTAGGGCTTAAACATTTCCTTGCTGATGTTTAATTCCTTCATGCACTCCTTAATGAGGGTCTTTTGATCGGCGCTGTCGTAAATGGCGAAGTTTTTGTCGTAGCCCAGGTAATGAATGTCGCCGCGAAGAATGCGCACGCACATGGAGTGGAATGTGCTGATCCACATGCCTTCGATGGTGCGGCCCAATTGCTTGGCCACCCGCTCCTTCATTTCTTTCGCCGCCTTGTTCGTAAAAGTAATGGCGAGAATGCGGTAGGGGGAGACGCCCATCTCTTCGATCAAATAGGCGATTTTTCCCGTGACCACGCGGGTCTTGCCGCTGCCGGCTCCGGCGAGCACCAAGAGAGGCCCCTCTGTGTGGAGTATGGCTTCTTTCTGACGATCATTGTAATTTTCTAACAAGACTATCCTCTTTCTCACTTTGAACTAAATCTCGGATCACCTTCGACGCCGCAATCAGCCCCGCCGCGGAAGGCACGAAGGAAATACTGGCCGGCGAACGTTCTTCCATGCCCTCGATCTTTTTAGGCTCTTCCGTAGAATAGACCACGGGAATGTCGCCGAGGCCCCGCTTCTTCACTTCCCTGCGCATGACCCGCGCCAGGGGACAGACTTTCGTTTCCGAAAGCATGGCGAGCTCGAGGGCTTCCGGATGCAGTTTGTTTCCCGCGCCCATGGCCGATAGGACGGGTACGCCACAGGCCTTGGCCTTTTCGATAATTAAAAGCTTCGCCGTCACCTGGTCCACGGCATCCACCACGTAGTCGTAGTCCCTGAAGTCGATTTTCTCTGCGGTGGCTTCGCTAAACATCATGGGATGGGTGCGCACCTCCGTCTCCGGCACGATGGATGCGATGCGCGCCTTCATAACATCCACTTTCAGCTCGCCCACGGTTTCTGTGGTGGCGATGATCTGGCGATTGATATTCGTCACATCCACCCGGTCGTAATCCACGATGTCCAATCGACCGACGCCGGCCCGCGCCAATGCCTCGATGCAAAAGCCGCCGACGCCGCCGACGCCGAAAACGGCGACGCAAGATTTCTGCAGATGATCCACGGCATCCGAGCCGATCAACCAACGCGTTCGCAAAAACGGATCCATAACTACCTCCCATACTAACACCTCATTATATCAAAAAAGACCCTATGGAGACAAACCATAGGGCCTTTTGTATGAGTGGAAAGGTACTCACTATCTATCTCTATATATGGGGAGGATAGAACTTCCACCCATTACGCGCAGGTTCGTGATTGTACCGCCTTCCGTTTCATCTTTGTAAAGATCGTAGACAACCGTTAACGAGTTGGTGCCTCTCATCTTGTCAAATTCGTCAATTTCTACAAGACCTCTGAATTTCTTGTCCTTGAAGTCCGTTGCTCCGTCTTCTAAGGTAAACTCGTATTCGCCGTAAGTTTTGCCGGTCGAAGCGATAACGGGGCCACCATTCCAAGTGAAGCCCTCATTGACTCGCTTCACTTCTTTAACATTGACGGTTTTGTCTTCTTTGAGCAATTCAGACTTAACTGTAACTGCGACGACATTTTCGCCCTTGACTTGCAATTCCAAGTAGACTTTTTTATTCATCAACTTTCCCGGTAAATCGTAAGCATTGATCGACGAGGATTGCTTATCTTTCAATCCCTTGAAGTCAATTTTTTCAGCCAATAACTTGGTTTCTTTATTACCATCCTGTTTTTGAATTTCAATGGTACCGTTGCCGTAGGTTTTATTGCTGACATCCACCAAAAAGCCTTCTAATTTACCTTCCGTAACGCCGGCTTTTTTAATTTGCAGGTAATGTGTGGTCAAGGTAAGGGGATAGCCCTTGTTTAATCCCTTGGTCACTTCAGATAACTTCGCAGCATCGTCGCCCTTCGCTGTAAAGGAGATTTCCTTTTTATTTGCAAGCTTTAACACCAAGGTAGAGGTTTCGCCGTAACCGTTGTAGGTATAGCTGACAAATTCGCCGTCCACCGTGCCATTATTGGGGATAACTTCCAATTCCTTCACTACGCCGTCTTGGGCCTTGAAGACGACCATATCTCTCGAGCTGAGGGATTTTAAGTCAAACTTCTTGCCGAAGCTGGTGATCGTGGCGTCCTTATCCAATTTAAAGGTTTCGGTCTTTTCCGCCTTAAAGCTTTCGTCTATGGGCGCATCTTTCTTCGTGGAATAAGCGATTTTGATTTCATCGAATTTCGCGCTTTCCACCATTCCGACGCCGCTCAACTCGGTGCTGATTACATCGACGGATACCGCTTGATAGGGAGCGATGCTGCCGCTTTGGGGGAAGGCTTTTACTTTTACCTTGCTGCCTGCATTTAGGTCTTCGGCCTTGGCGCTCTTGCCGTTAATGGTAATGACGGTGTCCTTCGAGAGAACGAAAGCCTGCGTCTTTCCGTCTTTGTCTTTAATGGTCAGGGCGGGAACGTCGTTATTTTTAACGATGGCCACGACTTCCCCTTCAAAGGATTTGACGGATTTGTATTCGTAGCTCGTGTCCGTAATCTTCGCCATTTGGTCTCTTTGCAGAGGCAGGTTCCCCTTAAATTCAGCGCCGGTACCGAATGCATTGAAGATGCCCGCATCGATCATGGATGCCAAGAGGCCCTTTACATCCACGTCGCCGATGAGCTCTTTCGACGTTTTGCCGATGGAGTCGATGTCGGTGACTTTAATATTGGACGTGTCTTTCTTCGGTTCAATGCGCAGGGCTTTGGCGTAGTAAACCAAGGCCAGTTCACGACTGGGGAATTGATCGGCGTTTCGTACATTGTTAATGTAATTCAGTTTGTATGCCGCTTTTAAATTGCCTTCGGTGATGACATTGTTTTGAAGGGCGATGCAAACCGCGGGCTTTGCCCAATTCGGTACTTTGTAAGCATCGGCGATGTAGCCGTACGTTGCGATGGCCGAGGTCATTTCAGTACTCGTTGGATTTTGAACGCCTTTAAGGAGTTCCAGAATTTCCAAATAGCTGACATTACGCAACGGCTTAAAGGTGCCGTCGTCGTAGCCTTTAATGATTCTCAAATCACTTAATTTCGAAATATAGCTGTATGCCCAGTGACCTACGCCGACGTCTTTAAAGTTTGCAGCTTGTGCCGCAAAAGGTGTCGTCAATAATGCGCCTGCTAAGGCCAGAGTGGCCACTGCTTTTGCCTTGTTTTTCTTCATAGTTTCCTCCTAGAATTCTTATAAAAAATCCTACCTGTCCCTATTATAACATGGCAATCGCGCCTCGCTGTTACGTTTTTGTTTCATATAGGCGGGCGTTTCTCCTTTCCTTTGCTATAATAGAGAGAGTATGCATTGATCAATTAGGAGGGCTTATGCGATATTTTCCTCTCATGGTAGACACGCAAGATAAAAAAATGCTCGTCGTCGGCGGCGGGAAGGCGGCGGCCATAAAGATTCAGGGGCTCGTCGACTCCTCTTTTCTCTTTTACTGTTTAGCTCCCGCCTTTTGCGACGATCTAATAGCTTTAGCCGACGCTTATCCGGAGCGAATTTTTCTGAAGGAAAAAAAGGTCGACGGCGATTTCCGCTTTTTCGCCTACGACTATTTCATCGTCGCCACAGACGACGAAGCCTTAAATGCCGCCCTTCTTCGCCGCGCCAAGGCGGCATCGGTGCCGGTTCTTTCTACCTCGGATCCCGAGACCTCGGATTTTCACATGGCCTCGGTGCTCCGCCGCGGGCCCCTCGCAGTGAGCATTTCCGCGGACAATCCCACGGTGAGCAAGTATGTGAAGGTGGATATGGAGGAATTTCTTTCGAATTACGACGAAGAAAAGCTTTTTGAAATGAACCGCATACGAAGGCTTTTGGTGGAGCGAAAGAGCGCGCACATTTCGGAAATTATGGAAGAATTATGGAACGATGAGATAATTAGTAAAAATTACGGGGAGTCATTGGATGAAACTTAAAGTAGGAACGAGGGGCAGTAATCTGGCGAAGATTCAAGCCACGGCAGTGGTGGAGATTCTTAAGGAGGCGGGCCTGGACGCGGAGCTCGAGATCATTTCCACAAAAGGCGACCGCATCCAACACCTTCCCATCCACAAGGTGGGCAAAAACGGCGTCTTCGTCGGCGAATTAGAAGGTGCCCTTCGGGAGGGGGCGGTGGATATTGCCGTTCACTCATTAAAGGACATGCCTTCAAAAATCGCACCGGGCTTTACCCTGGCCCCGCCGCCTGCGGCCCCGGCGGACGTGGATGTGTTCGTAGGAACGGGCGACAAGTTCAGGGAAGAGGACTTGGCTTCCATGGTGGTCGCCACGGGAAGCAATCGGCGCATCGCCCAGCTGAAGCACTTCTACCCGGACGTAAAGATCGTGCCCATTCGCGGCAATGTGGAAACCCGCATCAATAAAGTGGAAAGCGGCCTGGCCGACGGCACCCTTCTCGCCTACGCCGGCCTTTTGCGGGCGGGGCTTGCCCACAAGGTGACCGCAGAGCTGGACCCCACGCGCTTTATCCCCTCGCCCTCTCAGGGCCTTTTGGGCATCGAGCTCGCCGAGGACCGGCGGGATCTTTTGAAGGTCTTTACCCAAGCTTCCGATTCCCGCGCCGCCTTTCGCATGAAGGTGGAGCGCGCTTTTCAACGGGCTTTAAGTGCCTCCTGCGCATCTCCCATCGGCATTCATATCGAAGAGAGGGAAGGCGAAATCCTTCTCCACGGCTGCTTCGCAGAAACCGCCGAGGATCCTTTGATCTATGCCACGGTGACCACGACGAAAGAAAAAGCCTCGAACGATGTCCTTGAATTGGTGAGAAAGGTGAAAGGCCATGAGTAAGTATCCCGTGATTTTAGCCGGCGCCGGCATCGGTGGCCGCGACAATATCACTCTCGCCCTTTTTAAAGCCCTCGGTCGCGCCGATGTCATCGTCTATGACCGCCTCATGGATCCGACGATATTGGATTTCGCTCCCAATGCGGAAAAGATCTATGTCGGAAAAGCCGCAGAGAAGCATACCATGGCCCAGGAGGATATTCAGACGCTTCTCGAAAACTATTACCGCGCCGGCAAGCGGGTGATTCGCCTGAAGGGCGGCGATCCCTACGTCTTCGGCCGCGGCGGCGAGGAGGCCCTCTATCTTTCCGAGCGGTCCATTCCCTTTCGGGTGATTTCGGGGATCACCTCCGGCGTCGCCGTTCCCGCCATGGCGGGCATTCCCGTTACGCAGCGGGATGTGGCCACCTCTGTGTCCTTTATTACGGGCCACCGCGCCACAGGTGAAAATGATTTTTCCACTTACGCAGCCGTGCCCGGAACCCTGGTCTTTTACATGGGGCTGAGAAATGCCCAAAAAATCGCGGTGGATCTTCTTTCGGGAGGAAAAGAGCCGAGCACGCCCTTCGCCGTGCTGAAGGCTTCCGACGACGGCGAGGTAACATCCTTTTACAGCAGCCTCGAAAAAGTCGCCGCCTGCGGCCTGCCCGAGCACATAACGAGCCCGGGGCTCATCGTCGTGGGGGATGTAGTGGATCTTCACGAAGATTTGCAGCCGATGAATCACTTGCCCTTGACCGGGCGCAAAATTATTTTAACCGGGGAAGATCAGCACGCCATGGCCGAGGACCTGCGGGATGTGGGGGCCCGGGTTTTTCTCCGCCCCATGATCGAAACCGAAGCTGTGAATCATTCGTTGCTCGAAAAAGATCTCGCGGATTTTTCCTACGATGCCTTGGTCTTTACGTCGAAAAACGCCGTGGATTTCTTCTTCGATGCCTTCCTCAAAAACCGCGATATTCGAGATCTCGCAGGCACTTCCATTTACGTCGTAGGCGAAAAAACCGCCCGCGCCCTTGCCCGCTACGGCCTCCGCGCCGACGGCCATCCGGATACCTATGACGGCCGCCATTTAGCGGAATTTTTAAAAAACCGCGTGAATGCATCGAACCGCATCTACTACCCCCACGCCGCCGGAAGCGACCCCTATTTAGGGGATACGCTTCGAGAAATCGCCTGCACTACGGATCGCATTATTTACCGCAGCGTGGCACCCACAGACATCCACCCCCTTCCCGAGGCCTATGATGCAGTCGTCTTTTTATCTCCTTCCGCCGTGAAGCACTTCATCGCCGCCTACGGCCTCTCCTCTATTCCTCCAAGCTGCTTTGCCATCGGCGAGACGACGAAGGGAAGCCTTGTCAAATCCAGCATAAAAGAGGAAAATATTGTGACGGGAGAAAAAGCAACGCAAGAATCCCTCTGCGAAGCGGTCATCGAAAAGCTTTCGCGACGGGAAGCGGACCTCGAAAAATAAATCAGCGGGTTTTCCCCATGCAGATATCGGAGATAAAGGGAGCATATTATGATAAAAAACGACTTTCTCATGCAGCAAATCAAGGAGCTGATCCAATTTCTCTTGGGCCTTGCCTATCCCATGGGTTTCAGCGACGAGAAAAAAACCGAGACGCAGTCTTCTTCCATTTCGAAAAAACTCTATGCCCTCGCCCTTGAAGGCAAGTACGGCGAAGCGGAAGACGCCCTCTTCGACGCCTTCGACGAAGGCGAAGCGGATCTCGCCACGGGCATTCTCTTCTACGAATCCCTGCTTCGCGTCGACGAAAAAGAATTGCGAAAGGGCGATTTTTCCCTAAAGGAAATCGAAACCGGCCTCCGCGACTACGCGAAGCTCTTTCACGTTGATCTGTAATTTCAAATTCCACCCTTAAACTTCATTCTAAAATCAAAAGTTCGAGCACCCACTCGAGCTTTTTTTATTTGCCTTTTTATTCGAGGACCTGTTTCTTTGCACCAAAAAATCCGCCTTCAAAAGACGGATTTTTCAGAAATGTTGTTATTTTTGTTCTCTTAATTTGCGCAGAATCATTTTTTGTTCTACGCCGGCGACTAAACGACGGGTATAGTCGACGGTGTCCGGGTTAACGGACATGGAGGTAATGCCGCATTCTACGAGGAATTCTGCAAATTCAGGGTATTGGCTCGGGCCTTGGCCGCAGATGGAGCAGGTAATGCCTTCTTTGTTGGCCGCATCGACCAAGATCTTAATGGCGCGCTTCACGGCTTCGTTGCGTTCGTCGAAGTAGCCCATGCGGTTCAAGATGCCGCTGTCGCGGTCGGCGCCCATGGTGAGTTGGGTCAAGTCGTTGGAGCCGATGGAGAAGCCGTCGACCAATTTCGCAAATTCTTCGGCTTGGAAGACCACGGAGGGCACTTCCGCCATAATCCAGATCTTAAAGTTCTTGGATTGTTTCAGGCCTTCTTCCGCCATAATTTCTTTGACGGTAACCAATTCTTCCGGCGTACGGACGAAGGGCAACATGGCGACCACATTGTCCAGACCGAAGTCTTCGCGCACTTTGCGCATGGCCTTACATTCCAGACGGAAGCCTTTTTCGTATTCCGGCGAAATGTAGCGGCTGACGCCACGCCATCCGATCATGGGGTTTTCTTCGTGGGGTTCCACTTCGTCGCCGCCCTTGAGGCCGCGGAATTCGTTGGTACGGAAGTCGCTCATGCGAACGACAACTTGTCTCGGGTAGATGGCTCCGGCAACTTCGGCGATGCCTTCGGCCAATTGGTCGATGAGAATGTCGCCTTGGTCGGTTTTTGCCAGGTACATGGGGTGTGCGCCGATTTTATTGGTGAAAATAAATTCCGTGCGCATGAGGCCAATGCCGTCGAAGGGCAGGTTCTTGTATTTTTCGATGAGAGCCGGTTCGCCGAGGTTCATGTAGATCTTCGTCGCCGTGGTGGGCGCGACGATTTTGCGAAGTTCTTCGGCGGAAATGCCCAGGCCTGCGCCTGTGCTTTCGGCGCCTTCATCGCTCTTCTTTTCCTTGTCTTTCAATACATCGCCTTCGTAAACGACGCCGCGTGTGGCATCGACGGTGATGAATTGGCCTTCTTCCAAAACAGACGTGGCGTTGTTGCTGCCGACGACGCAGGGAATACCCAATTCCCGGCTAACGATAGCGGCGTGACAGGTTCTGCCCCCTTCGTCGGTGACGACGGCGGCGGCGGTACGCATGGCAGGTACCATGTCCGGATTGGTCATGGCCGTGACGAGGATGTCCCCTTCTTTGACCAAGTTAATTTCACTGACGTCTTTGATCTTCTTCACTTTGCCGCGTCCGATGCCCGGCGATGCAGCCAAGCCGCGAACCAGGGGATTTAATTTTTCAGGTGCTTGATTCATGCCTTCCTCTTTCGAATTGTCCGATGCGCTCGGGGCATCGCCCAGTGTGGTAATGGGTCGAGATTGTAAAATGTAGAGGCCCTTGGTGTCTCTGTCCATGCCCCATTCGATGTCTTGCACGCTGCCGTAGAGGCTTTCGATTTTCAGCCCTGCGTCGATTAAGGTGTTCAGCTCTTCTTTCGTCAGACATTCTTCCTTCACGGCGCCGGCGCCTAAAATATCTTCCACATCGGCTTCGTGGGTGCCGATGCCCGAATCGTTTTGTACGACGATTTTCTTCTTGTCGGCGATGACTTTTTCCAGGATCGACTTGTCGCTCTTCTTGATGACGTATTCGTCGGGGGTGACGGTGCCGCTGACGACGGCTTCGCCTAAGCCGTAGCTGGCGTTAATCATCATTTCGTCGCGACTGTTGTTAATGGGGTTGGCCGTAAACATAACGCCGGATTTTTCGGAATTGACCATTTTTTGTACGACGACGGCCAAGGATACGGCGAAGTGGTCGTATTTTTGTTTTTCTCTGTAGTAAATGGCCCGGGGCGTCCACAGAGATGCCCAGCATTTCCGTACGTGTTGTACTAATTCTTCTTCCCCTGCAATGTGCAGATAAGTATCTTGTTGGCCGGCGAAGGATGCGTCGGGCAAGTCTTCCGCCGTAGCCGAGGAACGAACGGCCACTTGGGGATCTCTCAAGTCGATGGAACGACTGAATTCTTTATAAGCTAAAATGATTTCTTCTTCCAGAGCCGGATCGATTTCGCCCTGTTCGATGTTTCTGCGAATGTCGTTGGATGCTGCTGTAAGCATGTCCACGTCGTCCACATCTAAATCTTGCATTAAAAAACGAACTTTTTCATCGAGGCCGGCGTATTCGATAAAGGCGTCGTAGCCTTTCGATGTGACGCAGAATCCCGGGGGTACGTCCAGACCGAAATTGGTCATTTCACCGAGATTGGCTCCCTTGCCGCCGACGATGTCCACGTTGTCTTTGCGGATTTCATGAAAAAAACGAATGTACTTAAAACCTGTCATAGAATTCCTCCTCGGCATTTATTATAGCATACTCGCCATATATGTTGTACTATTTATTCCGAGATTTTTTTAACTCGGCGATGGATTTCGTGCTCACCTGACTACGGTCGATGTTTAAGGCCTCAATCACCGCCTCGATGGCATCTCTGTCCGGGCCTTCGATTTCCATATAGGGTTCGGGGAAACTTTCGGGATCCCACAGGTCCAGATCCAGTCGGCAATTTTTATAGGCATAGCTGATGCGATGCTTCTTTGCCACCTCCACCTCGTCGTAGCCCAAAAGGGCAAAGACGGCGAGCATCTCTTCCGCACTGTCGATATGCACCGTGTGCTCGTCGTAGACCCGAACGCCCGCTTCCGTCTTTTTTTCTTTAAAGGTGCACTGAATCTCCTCTTCGTCGTCTTTTTTAATCCGACGAATGCGCAGGTAGCCCCGCTCGGCGGGGATGGGCCCTGACGTCGAGTCGATGAGGTAATTGGTCTGATGTTCCTCGCCGATTTTTACGGCGCCTTCCCTAATCAGTTTTTCTTCCATGGCCTTTAAATCCACGTGAAGTATTTTTACTTCGATTTCCCGCTCCATCCTACACCTCGATCTTTCGCGGTTCGAAGTCGATGTAGTCCGACGAGACGCAGTAGTAGCGGACGCCGTTGATTTCTCCTTCAACGATAAATTTGTGGCCGAAGCTATGCAGATGGCCGTAGATGCAGATGTCGATGCCCGCGGCGCTCAAAAGATCGGCGAAGTCGTTGGGTTCGCCCTTTGCGTTAAAAGGCGGGTAGTGCAAAAGGGCGATTCGCTTGGAGATGACCGAATCTTTCGCCTTCTTCTCCATATCGTCGATGCTGAGCTGCAGGCGATTCAATTCCCGCTTATAGATTTTCTCGTCCTGCTCGTCGAATCCCGTGGCGTCGATGTCGGTCCAGCCGCGGCTGCCGCAAAAGGCCACGTTTCCGTCTACGGCACCTGTGTTGTGTAAAAACTCCACGGTCTTTAAATCCAAGCCCTTTAATTTGTTCATGGAAGACCACCAGTAATCGTGATTGCCCTTAATTAGGAATTTTTTTCCGGGCAGAGCGTCGATGCGCCGCAGGTCCTCTTCCCCCTCTTCCAGTTTCAGGGCCCATGAAATGTCGCCGACGACCAAGACCCGATCGTCTTCGGCGACGGAATTTTCCCAGGAGGAGAAAATTTTCTCCTCGTGATTTTCCCATTTCTTTCCGAATACATCCATGGGCTTTTCTTTTTTATGATCCAAATGCAGATCGCCAATCGCCCAGATCAATCGGTACTCCTTTCTCTTTTCGGCGTGGTAAATTCGATCACCTGCCGGTTCAGTTTTTGTAATACATCTTTCAGTCGCCCTTTTCTCTCTTCGTCCAAGTAGACGAAGCCATCGTCGAAGACCATGGGGATGGAAGGATCCATCTTTTCCACGGCGGCCAGGCGCAGGGAAAGAACCAAGAGATCCGCCGTGGATCTGCTCAGTTGTGTTTCTTTCAGCCAGCGGCCGTCTGATTTTTGAAGGACGAATCCGTCGCCTGAGAGGGCGATTTTTTTGTAGCGCCCGTCGGAAAGATCTTCCATGTAGCGGGACCCGTCCTCTAAAACGGCTCGATTGAAATCGTCTCTTCCCGCGTCGTCCAGCTCCCTGAGGATGCTTTCGCAGGCTTCAACAAGCGCCAGCTTTTTACTCAGCGCTTCGCCGCGGGCGCGCTCGTCTTCGTAGGCCTTTGTCGTCTGTTGCATTTTTCGCTCCAGAGCATCTTTTTCTTCTCGGCGTGCATCGGCTTGGCCCACTTGCCGCTGCAGGGCTTCTATTTTTTCGTCGATGCCCGTTTCAAGAGGCGCCTTCTCCAGCTCCCGCGCGCGCCGTTTCATGGCCTCGGCGAGATTTTCCATGGTAATGTCCTCTTCCACCAAGGCGTCAAACCAGTTGAAGCGGGCATTCTTCTTTTCGAGGAGTTGATCCCGTTCGTAAAAGGCCCGGTGGTAGCGCTGAATATTTTTTAAAGTCAGCCGCCGCAAGATAAAGAAGATCAGGGCGACGACAAATGCCACTCCCCCTGCAAGAGCAGACAGGGAAGCCAAATCCGCGCGGTCCCTCGTCATGAAAAACACGGCCAAGGCCGCTGCCAAAAAGGCCGCGATGCCGGCGAGCTTGTAGTAAACGCCTCTTGAGAGACCCTTGCCCCGCTTTCTTTCATAGCGCTCGATCTTCGCCTCGTTTTCAACCAAAGCCCGGTCCCAAGCCTCCACTTCTTCCGTAGCGACGGCCAGCCGGGGCAAGAGCACGGCTTTGTCCCGAGCCTGTTTTTGCCGCCCTTTTAAGACGCGAAGTTCTTCGAGAAGGGCCTCGCGCTCCGTCTCATCCTCGTTCAAATGCCTGGACTTCGCCCGGTAATCGGCCAAGGTCGCCTCCATCCCCTTGAGCCGCTCCCGATTGTCTCCAATGGGGGATTTTTTCGCCCGTTCCGTGCCCAATGCTTTTTTCTCCTTCGCCAAATAGTCGAAGGCCCCTTCTACATCCAGGGCAGTGCTGTTTGAGCGCAGAAAATTCTTCATTTCCTGAATGCGCTTAAAAATTGCCTCCGATCCCGTGGACTGCAAATCGTCCATGGCGAAGAAGCGCAGAAAATCCCCTTGGGAGAGCTGCCAAAACAGGGCGCCCGGTTGGGCGATGCCGGAGAAGGTGTAGAGGGCTTCATCATCCGGCAAGAGCCGATTGGCCGCCACGTCGTAGATTTTCAGCGATTCCTTTTCCTTGATGAAGTTTCGCTCGATGACGTAGCGCTTGCCCTCTACCTCCAGTTCCATGGCGGCGGAAAAATCCCGTCCTTCCAAGGGAAAGTAATCCTCGTAGGCCGTGGTGTAGAGCTTTCGGGCCGGGCTGTCTTTGGAAAAGCCGTATAAAATCGCCTGAATGCAGGCCGCCGTCGTGGTCTTTCCCGATTCGTTGGGGCCGGGAAGGCATTGATAGCCCTCTTTAAAAGAAACCGTCGTGTCGTGAAAGCAGCCGAAGTCCCGCATATAGAGTTTATGAATCATAGTCATCCCCCAAAAGGGCGCGCAAACCTAAATCACACAAGGCGAGTCGCGTCTCTTCGTCGCCGTCATAGGCCTTCGCCCGCGCCAGAAAGGCGCCGAGCAGATCGCCTTCGTGTTCTCTTTCCATGCGCTCAATAATTCTCGGCAGATCTTTTTCCCAATGAAGCTCATACAAAATACCCTTCTCGTCGAAAAGCCTCCGAAGCTCCCTCTCCAATATGCCGCTGTACGCGCCGGCGAGGTAAAAGCTGTAAATGAAATCTCCGGATCGCACCAGTGCCTTGGCATCGGCCACGATGGCCTCGTCATCCGATGCGTCCCTTCGCAGGTAATTCTTCTGCTTCAGGCTGCGCGCCGCCACGGGCACGTAGCGCGTGGTAAGTACCTCGTCGAGCTCCCCTAATACCACGCCCAAATTGCCTCGGTCCGTGTGGTCCAAAGGCTCCGGCGTACCGCACATCTGCAGCTTGTTCTCGTACATGGTCGGCTTGTGCACATGGCCCAAGGCCACGTAGTCGAAGGCGTGGAGGAGATTCGCGTCCACGGGAAAATACCCGTCGCCGCCGCTCCAGTTGCCGTGATGGAGGAGGACGCGGTGAAGGCCTTCGTCGCCGGACTCCCCGTCAAACTGCAGGATTTTATTGTAGCTCGCCCGGGTCCAGCTCGTGCCGTAAAAGACCACGCCCCGCGAGGAATCTTCGTAACGATCCATGGTTTCGTTGGAAAACAATCGCACATTTTCCGGCAAACGGGCCGCCACATCGTCGTAAAGCTTGTAATCGTGATTGCCCAACAGAAGCAAGGTGGTGAAAGGCGCGTGATCCAAGCAGGCCAAGACGTAATCCACCTCGGCGGCAGTCACCTTGTCCTGTTCGAAAATGTCGCCGACGAGAAAAAGATAGTCCACCTGCTCCTGAATCCCCAGCTTTAAAATGCGCTCAAAGGTGCGAAAGCGATCCTTCCGGCCGGTGGCGCGGTCTTCTTCTCTTTCGTAGGGAAAACTTCGTCCTAAATGCAGATCCGCAGTGTGCAGAAAGCGCATTACTTGATTAATTTTTGTACCGCTTTAAATTCGTCGGTACCGGAGACGCTGTTCAGATCGAAGAGAATGGTTTCCGTGGAGCGAACGGAGGCGCCCATTTGCCGCATTTCTTCGAGGGCATAAAGGGCGTTTTCCTTCACTCTGGATCCCACGGCGTCGTGGGCGACGTAAACGTCGATGCCCTTGGCGATTAAATCGCGCACGGTCATGAGCACGCAAATATGGGTTTCGATACCGCAAACCACCACTTGTTCCGGTTTCTTTTCCTCAATGTAGGCGGCGATTTCCTCGTCCAACATGCAAGAGAAGGCTTTTTTGTCGAAATCTTCGCCACCGGAGACTTTTCCGCGAATAGCTTCGTTGAATTCGCCGAGTCCCCGTTTGTATTGGGTGGTAAAGACGGCGGGAATGTTCATGATTTCGGCCCCTTCGGCCAAGACGTCAGCATACTTCTTCACCTTATCAATATCGTGAATGGCGGAAGCCAGGGAATCCTGAATATCTATAAATAAAAATAATACCTTATTTCGATCCAAGCAAAAATTCATTTTAAACCTCCATTTGTTGTACATCTATTTTATTCATGCGTCCTTTTAAATCGGCGAAATCCGCGTCGCCTTCGGTGGATGCCGCCCCGTGGGCCAATTTCAACACCGTGGGAGCGTCGTATTTACGCACGATGCCTGCGGCCAGTGCCGCGGCGGCGTAGTGGGCATCGAAGGCTCCGCCCTTTTCTTCGTTTTTCGCGAAATAATAGCTTCCACGGGCGCAGAGTATGGAGCCGCGCTCGCTTCCCGTTACGAGAATCAGGGGGATCTCGCCGCCGTAAAGCACGTCCAGGGCCGAGACGATCTCGCCTAAAAAGTGAATGGGCTTGTTCAACTTCGCCGCCAAAACGTCCCGATCGACGACGATGCCGAAGGGCTTCGCTTCCTTCACTTCCTCCACATCGTCCTCTTCATTGGCGATGATAATCACAGGCTTCGATAGTCTGCGGGCATAGCGAACCAGGGGCAACTTCATTTCGTCGGCTCCGTCATCATCCGAAGATTCGGCGAGAACCACCGCATCCGCTGCCGCCGCTTCGTTTAAAAAGCGGTCGTAGAAATCCACCATGTCTTCTCGCGTGAGTCGCGGCGCTTTGGTTTCGATGGTGGTCTTTCGATTTTTTTCCTCTAAAATCAGGCGTTCCACGGTTTCGTCGCGAATCGTCTTCGCCACTACGGGGATGCCTTCGGCTTCCATGAGCTTTTTATAGCGCTCCCCGGCGTCGCCGCCGAGAAATGCCATAAGCCGCGCATCTTCGTTGATGCTTCTCGCGAGCCGCGCCATGTGGGCGCCGTATCCGGCCGGTGTGGTCTGCTTTTCTGTCGCGCGGGCGCGCGCACCTTTCGGAAAACTTTCGCCTTTCAAGCGCTGCTCTAAGAGAGGATTGGTGTCGACTAAGAGAATCATTTCAGATCAAATCGACGGAGTACGGCAGACTCGATCCATTCGATTTTTTCCTTCGCTTTTTCTTCGTCTTTGTCGTTGGTGTAAATATACAGTTTGATCTTCGGTTCCGTGCCGGAAGGCCGCACAAAGAAGCAGCTGCCGTCGTCCAGATGGTATTCCAGCACATTGCTCGTGCCGATGCCTTCCACGCCCTCGGCATAGTCCACGACTTTTTCGACCTTCAGGCTTTCCACGGAGGAAATGGGGTTTTCCCGCAAATCCGCCATGATTCCCTGAATCAAAGCCTGACCTTCCTGCCCTTCTTTCACGACGGAAAGAAGTTTTTCGCCTTGGTAGCCGTAGGCCTTAAAGATTTCCCCAAGGACCTCCGGCAGGCGCTTGTCTATGCTCAGGTAATAGGCCGCCATTTCCGCCACCATCATGGAAGTGACCACGGCGTCTTTGTCGCGGACGTGATCGCCGTAGACGTAGCCGATGCTTTCTTCGTAGCCGAATAAAAATTCATAGGCACCGGTATCGTCCCACTCGTTGGCCAGGGCGCAGATGTTTTTAAAGCCCGTCAACGCGTCGAACATGGCGACGCCGAAGTGATCGCAGATTCTGCGACCGATGTCTCCGGTGACGATGCTTTTGACCACGGCGCCGTTTGCCGGCAAATCGCCTTTCACTTCGCGTCGGGACAAAATATATTCCAAGAGAAGGGCTCCGGTCTGATTGCCCGTAAAGGGAATAAATTCACCGGATGCGTCCTTTGCCACCAAGGCCACGCGGTCGCAATCCGGATCCGTGGCGATTAAAATATCCGCATCCACTTCTTTTCCCAGGGCCAACGCCTTTTCGAAGGCCTTGAAATCTTCCGGATTTGGGTAGCCCACGGATTTAAAGCTGCTGTCCGGCTCCGTTTGCTCCTCGACCAAATGAATGATGTCGAAACCCCGCGCCTTGAATACCCGACGAACAGGCAAATTTCCCGTGCCGTTTAGGGGCGTGTAGACGATGGAAATGTCTTTTTTGATGTCCTCTTCCACGGCCTTTGCCAAGGTGAGGGCGTAGTATTTTTCTTCCAAGGCTTCGTCGATGATGTGGATAAAGCCTTCGTCTTTGTATTCGTCGAAGGATTTTTCCGGCCACACGCTGTAATCGAATTTGGCGATCTCCCGCGAGATTTCATCGGCGATGTCGTCGCGAATTTGAGAGCCTTCCTTCCAATAGACCTTGTAGCCGTTGTATTCCTTCGGGTTATGGCTGGCCGTTACCACAATGCCGGCCTGCGTCCTAAGCTCCCTTACGGCAAAGGACAGCATGGGCGTTGGCCGAATCCCCGAGAAAATATGCACTTGAATGCCGCAGGAGGCCAGCATCGATGCGGCAACTTCCATAAAGCGCTCACTTCTTTCCCGCACGTCCCAAGCGATGGCGACGCCGCGGTCCATGGCCTTTTGTCCGCGCTTTTCGATGACACCGGCCAATCCCCGAGTGGCGCGGGCGATGACCTGCTCGTTCATGCGGTTGGTGCCCGGGCCGATCTTCCCTCGAAGGCCGGCCGTTCCGAAGGCAAGTTCTTGGTAAAAACTGTCCTTCATTTCCTCGTCGGTCATGTTCAGAAGCTTTTTACGGTCTTCGTCACAGAGGGTCTCGAGTTTTCTCCATTGATTAAATCCATCGTGAATCATCATTCAACCTTCTTTCGTAATATCTGCAAATTCGGCACGCGTCAGCTCGCCTAATTCCTCGGGATTCACGCGCATTTGCAGACCTTTTTTTCCGGCGCTTACGTAAATCGCGTCGTATAGAATGGCGGTTTCGTGAATATAAGTGGGAAATAATTTCTTCATCCCGACCGGCGAGCAACCACCGCGCACATAGCCTGTAAGGGGCAAGAGATCTTTTACGTGCAGCATCTCGATTTTTTTCTCTCCGCACACTTTGGCCGCCTTTTTTAAATCCAATTCCTCGGCCACGGGAATGACGAAGACGAAATGTTCCTTGTCTTTTCCCTCGGTGATTAATGTCTTAAATACAGCCTCAACGGGCAAATGATTTAACTCGGCGATTTTTACGCCGTCTACCTCGGCATCTGCGTCGTATTCAAAGGTTTCGTAAGGGATACCTTCGGCATCTAAATGCCTGAGCGCATTCGTCTTTTTCATAAAAAACACCTCATGAAATTTATACCCGATTTTCACGAATCTACAGTCGCTGCGTTCAATCCGTTCGTATCGATTCCGAGTTTTATTATAGCATGGAAAAAAGCGGAGACGGCGAAGGATTCGTTTTCAGCTGATTTGCCCAAAGTGAAAATCCCCACAAAAAAATCGACACAATTTCTTGTGCCGATTCGTCTTATGCTTCTACGAATTTCAATCCCGATGCAACCGCCCAAATGAGAGCTACGGTGAGCAAAATGTGCCCCACACCCGATACGGCTACCATGCCGATTCGCGCGAAGGCGCCGACGGTGTAGCTGTCGATGAGGCCGTGAAGGAACATGGAGCTGAATGAAAAGAACATGCCGAAGTTGTAAATGGTGAGCAGTTTTTTCAGGCGGGCATTTTCAAAGGCCCGGTCCCGAAGAAGCAGATAGGCTATGGTTAAGAGGACGAATCCCAAGACGATTAAGTGGACGTGCAGGAAGGCCATTTTCGTGACCACGGGATAGATCTTGCCGATTTCCCGATAAAAAGCGCCGGCGAAAATTCCGAAGAATAAATAGGCCAGGGCAAATTGCAGCAGATCGTCTCTATTAAACTCGCCTTTTAAATTACAGTAGAGTTTCCAAACAATGAGGACGTACATGACCGTCTTCGGCATCATTAACATGCCGATGGTGGGCATGGTTTCTTTAAATAAAACCACGGGAACGTAGAAGAGGAAGCTGAAGAATACGTAGAGGTAAAGCTTGCCTAAGTTCGTGTTTTCTCGTCTGTTAAAAAGAAGCACGATATCCACCAGGCCCATGATCACGAAGGGAATGTTTGAGATCAAGTCCATGGTTTGGGACCGGTTGAAGGATAAAATCACCGTAACGACGCGAATGAGAAAGAGCGCCGGCATGGCCAGGTCCAGGGTGCGATTGGACGCCTTCATTTCCCGACGAATGTAGTAATAAAACAAGAGATAAAATAATGACATGGTCATGGCCGAGACCCGCGTGCCGATAAAAAGTCCGGTCGCGTTCACTTCAAACCCGTTAACTTCCACATTGGCGACGATTCTTGGAATCAAGTGGAAGGCGTCGCCTAAGCCCAGCAGCATGGCCATGGCCCCGACGAGGCCGGTGTTTTCCTTTCTTAAAAGCAAGAGGCGGATGCCGATAAATATGACGAAAATTAAATACATGCTGTCGAAAAACAGCTCAAATTCTTTCATCCCCGATACCTCCCAACAAATACTCGATGTACTGCGTCGACGTTTCTTTAAATTCTTCCTTCGAATAATCTTCCGTCATGCTGTCTTTGATCAATTCGTGAAAAACCGCCATCATGTAAAAAATCAAATTGGCTTCACTCTTGCCGTAGTGCGTTTTTATATAAGCCTTTCCGTGAGAAAGGGACGCCTTTTCGAATGCCAAAAACTGTGGCCGATACAAATTTCTTAAATTGTGATCATAAAGAGTTTCCAGCAAAAAATCCTGATAGGCCCAGAGGGTGGCTTCCGGATCGTGATGATTCTTCTCCAACAAATCGAAGAACACGTGGTGCACCTGCCCCGTGGCCTCTCTCAACACGGTGAAATAGCAATCGTCCAAATCGTCGAAATACTGGTAAAATGATCCGCGGGCAATGCCCAGCGCCTTTACAATATTCGTTACATTTATGGACTTCATCGGCGTCTCTTCAAAAAATGTCTGCAGCTCTTTCTGCAGTCGCTCTTTTTTCGACGCCTCTAAATTTTCAAATGTCGCTCTCGCCATCATAACCTCCTTAATGACACCTTGTCACTTCTTATAGAATATGCTTTTCCTCTGATTTTGTCAACGATTCGATGGTTTTTACCAAAAAAATGCTCCGATAAGCATCGAAGCATTCCATCATAAGGCATTAATCGTCTAAATCCAAATCGTCTACATCCCCCGCATCGTAGCGATCCCAATAATTGTCGTAATCGTCGTAAACCTCTTCCACGTCGCCGCCTCCGTCATAGGCTTCGTCGTACAGAAGATCCTGTTCATCGAAGGATGATTCGTGGGTTTCCTTGTGCGTAAAGATGCTTCGATCGGGCTGTGATTCGCGACGGCGTTCCTCTTCTTCGATTATCCAATGGACGAGCCACCATTCAAAATATTCCTCTTCGATGATGCGGGCCTCTTCCTCGTCTGCTTTCGCATTTAAAAAAGCTGACGTCGCCTCAGAAGGCGCATCCGATCCCTGCACTCCCCCGGCTCCTTTTACCAGCGTCTCCAAAAAGCCGAATTTCACACCGAAATCCGCGGACTCCTTAGACTCCTCGGAGGCAAAGAAATGAGAATCCACCTTTTCAAGAAAAAAATCGGCCATGCTGTCCAATACTTTTTTTAAAAGCTCCAAATTCCACAGGGAACCGTCTTCATTGTGTACGGCGCCCTTATCCATGAGCACTTCTAAATCCAGTATGGCTTGGAATTGACTTTTTTGAATCAAATAGGGATTGGTTATGATCAGGCGGGCCAAAAAACCGGCGACCTCTTCGCCGGTGTTGGCGGTCATGACGCAGTCGTATACGTCGTTGTAAACTTTGCGCGCCGCTTCGATGACTTCGTCGACACCTTCATCGGAGGCATTGAGTCCTAATGACTGAATGATCCGCTCCCTATCCGTGGGAGACGACGTCGGCCGTTGAATGGGACTATTGTTTTCATGTGCCGGAACCGAAGGACGTTTTAAATTGTAAGAAATAATCACGGCAAAAAACGCGATGGCGAGTAAAGCGATAAACAAAACGGATGCGTCCATCCCATCCTCCTTACGATCAAAAAATTACTTGTCGGGAGATCATTCTTAATCTCAATCCCTTTATAGCGGTCCCGCAACGGAACTCTTACACGTTGACGACATAGAAATCGGCAGCGCAATCGACGGCTTTCTAAAATCATTTACAGCAATTTTATTATTCTATGAAAGCAATAAAAAAGCAAGCTTACAAAAGTAAACTTGCTTTGGCGTACCGCAAAGGATTCGAACCCTAACGCACTTAAGATTCAATCTTTGAAGCCTCATCAACTCTCGTTTGATCGTATAGCCCGTCGCCATTGATTTGTATTTATTTATATCTGAATTCATTTTGAACCTTAACTTAAGATACCATAAGCCTATTCAAATTACAACACTTCTTCCCCGTATTCCTTCATGATCTTATAGAAGGTGTTACGCTTTAGTCCTACAAGTTCCATAAACCTTGTAGCGGTAATTTCCTTCTCTTTCCACTTTGGATAGTTCGCTTCTATAATATCTCTTTGTTGATCCGTTAGCGTGGAATAGTTCATCTTCGGTCTACCCAACTCTACCCCTTTCGCTTTGGCAAGGTCGATTCCTTCCCTTTGGCGTTGCCTTATCTTCAATCGTTCTTCTTCGGCAATAGCACCTAATACTTCGATTAGAATGTTATTCACCATCTCCATGACCCATTGAGAAGATTGTTCGCCCTCTAAGTCTACCAGCGTTGTTGGAATGTTAAGTATCTTCACCCTTATGCCTTGCTCTTTGAAGTGTTCCAGTTCCCTTTTGATTTCTTCCTTGTTACGCCCTAAGCGGTCAAGTTCCTTCACAATAAGCGTATCGCCGGAACGTAGCATGGTGTTCCGAAGTGCAGAATAGTTTTCTCGCTTGAAGTCTTTTCCGCTTGCTTTGTCAACAATCATATGGCGTTCGTCAATGGAAATTCCCTTTTGATTGCAATAATCATAAATCGCTTTTACTTGCCTATCTGCATTTTGTTCTTTCGTCGATACTCTCGCATAACCGTAAGTGTAACTATCTGCCATAATAGAACCCCCTTTTGATTTGGTGATTCTATTTTAGCCGAAGTGTTTTTATATGTCCAGTCTTTTTTATAAACATTTGTAAATTATTTTTGATATGTTTATAAACATTGTTTCCGTTTGTTTCGCCTTGTTTATTTTTGTGTACTTTTATAAACAGATATTTTTAAATGGTCATGAATAGATATCTTCCGTTTGTTCCTTCTATGTATGGTCGATAAACCTTTAGCAACAAAAAAAGATGGATCATATTTCCATTCTGTTTTGAACCTACAATCTATGGATCATTCTATTCGTTCTTATTTATTAGCAACAAGAAAATGATAGGCGGGGAAAGCTATACACTCTCTATTCATACGCTCTATGATTTGTCGTAGTATATTATCCCCTACTTTCATATCTGATTCATACTGTTAGCACCACAACGAATTAGAAGGGGGGTAGTTAACTAATCTTTGAAAAGTTTTGATGATTGCTAATATGCCCCCTAACCTCTTCCATAAAATTGGCGAAGAAAAAAGAATAGGGTTGTCTCCTCATCTCCACCAAGGTTGCCTATACACTAACTTTTTTATGCCTGTTTTACGAAACTTTGACAAATGAAAACGGCTCTGTAAAGTAATATTCTATTTCAGTTGCTATATCATGACTTAGAACTAACGTTTGATAGAGTAGGTTCGTTCTGAACTACCTTATTCAAACATGGTAAGCAGATTCACCTTAGCAACTTAGAACTTTGGTCTTCAAGGTGGTGTTGTTTTGACACTACCCTATTAAACCTATTAACCTCAACACTACTACCCTTCGCCGGTACTTCACTAAATATGCTTCCACCATACACGACCTAACTTCTATGTTTAGCACAAATGAATTTGAATGTTGTATGTTAAGCAGTCATAAAAGGTTTGTGGTTAAGAAAAAAATAAATGCCTTTAGAACATACGTTCTATTTATTCACTTCATATTCAATGCCTATCAATCATAGACTAATCTTTTAAGCATTCACTTTCTCTATGTTATATTTTTGTCAACTATATAATCTATTTCTTTTTCTGTATTACTTAACCTATACGCCTACTTCATGCCATTTGTTTGACTTGATCTTTTAAAGTTTAGCAATAGATTATTGTTAATAACCTATCAAGTAAATAGGTTCTCTATATATGGCTAAGAATAACCTCTCTTAATCTGCTATTCTTGTAAAAATAAATTTAAAGATAAATTCTAAAAAAATAACTTAACGAGATGAACCATTACAACTTAGGAAGCCCCAAGCAGGAAGAACCATCAGGATATAAGAACAAATCCATCATTCTTCTTGTCATATCAACTCTCTGATGAACCTACATACTTTGGGAATAGACTAAACTTAATAAAGACAATTTAATCATTCGAAAATTTTTTCTAATTTTCTCATGAGGGGAATATCGTTCCTCGTCAGGTATTCGCCCAATTCAGAAAATGAAAGCATTCTGTTAAGAATCTTGCTACTCTTTAAAAGAAGCGAATACACCGATCTTTGTACGATTTTATAAAATTAAAACGGCGAATAGGGGCTTTTCTGCCCTCTATCGCCTTAATTTAATTTAAAATTAAGTTAACGCATAAATGGTGTGCATTTCATGATATGCGTATATATAAGGCGAAAACCATGAAACATACACCATAGTTAAATGTTTAACATCGTTTGACGATTCTGTATGTCTTTTTATCTCTAGTATTTTTTTCTCTAGAAATTCTTGATTCTACCCTATAACCATGTTCTGCTAAGTGATCGTTAATCTTATTAGCAGTTTTTGAAATGGAACCGTCTTTATTTTTAAAATTCAAGTCTTTCGCCAACATATCAAATTCATCTTTTAGTAATTCCCTATTCCCATATTTGGCGAAGCAAGATTGAATTCTTTGTGCTAATAGTTTTCGCTCTTCTTCATTTTCTTGTTCCCTTAGTACTGCTTGAATTCGCTTTTCACTTTCGATTCGGTCTTCTTCCCTTTTAAATTCTTCTTCTACTTTATCTAAACCCCTTACCGGCGGAAGAAGAACAGTATTATCTGAATGTGTTAGCAGTGTATAAATGTGCCCGAAGTGATAGTTAAATATATTCTCACCATCTAAGCTATCAAATTTCAACAATTCTTCATAGGCTTTTTTTGTGTATCTACACTGCTCAATTCTAAACAGATTCGGCTCGGAATCTTCGCCGCTATTATTTTTTTTAGCTTCTTCGCCGTTTATTGCCCTTTGTGAATCTCTGATTTTATTTTTAATGTCTCCTAATTCCGGCACAATTAATGTAATCTCTAATTTCTCTTTATCTGTTCTGTTTTTTGTTCTTATTCGCCCGATCATTTGAACCACCGAATCGTAATTCACATAATCTATGATTACACGCTTTACCTGCCTATCACGAATGTTAATGCCATTATCTAATACTTTGGTCGTAACCAGTACATCTTTATTGAATTTTTCATTATCTACAATGCGTTCCCTTTCTTCATGGTCAATAAATCTACTGAACCCGTCTGTATCATAGAGGCTACATAGAAAGGCACCCCCTTTGTATTTCTTATCTAATAAGGATTTACCATCTGCCATTCCCTTAACAATCAAGGCATATCGTTTATTGTTGGCGAAGTATATCATCTTATTGTATGGATTGCTTAACTTTACTTGTTCGCTAATAAATTTATCCTTATCCTTTTCATGAATGTAGTTAAATATTAAGTGATTGTTTACGTGTTGAATAATATTATCATTTTCTTCCGGTATCGTCATGTATTCACTGTCGCAATTATCTATTAAGTCTTGAATACCCGGTGTCAATTGTTTTAGTAAATCAACTTCCTTCATTCTCTCAAAATGTTCAATCTTGTTTTTTTCTTCATACGCTCTAACGGCTTCAATAAACGCTTCGGGTGTAGCAGTCATGAATACTTTTACCCCGTTACAATGACTAAAAAGGTACTCAAATTCTTTTTCAGTGTTGTCATTAAATTCAGAATCACTTGTAAAATAGTGGGCTTCATCTAAAATCAGATAATCCACTTCTTTAATATCTTTCTCTACGAATTCTTCCGTTCTTCGGAAATACTCATCAACTAATTGTTGTGATAATCCCGTGCGCTTCTTGAAGTTATTTTTGAATTTTCGTCTTTTATCTTTATCAGTTTCGAATAAAATATTCCCAATTATTTGATAACAATATATCAATGTGTTGTCTATAATCTCTCGGTTATTGCTTTCATTTTTATTTTTTTGTGCTTGAGTACGTTTCACATATTTTTTGTTTTGGTCTTTTAGCAATGAACGGTTCGAAAGAATGGCTACCTTCTTTCCCGCACCCAATAAGTAGTCATACACGAAACTGGTTTTTCCGCTTTCTAATGGGGCTGTTACTAAAATATTTTTAAATCCCTTATCTTCAAGGAACATTACCTTTTTGAATAACCGCTCCCCATCAACAAAAAGGCGATTATCTGATTGTTTCGTGTTTCTTCTACTCATATTCCCCGCTCCGTTATAAAGGCTAAAATGCAATTCCGTTCTCTAATAGTGAAACAGGGAAGGAATTTCCTTCCCTGAATAATCACCATTATATCAAAATCTCAATCGCCTTTAAATCTCATCGTATCGTCTCGAAATTGGATTCGAACCTAATTCTTTTCGCCGGTTCATGTCCTTAATACTAGCATAAAAGTAATAAGCACTATCCACTAAGATTTGAATATTGAATCGCCAATCTTTTTTTGTGTTTCGCTTATGGTTGGGCTTCTTCCCCATACGATGAAGACAAGGCGTGAAGTGAAATTCCACCTCTCGTTTCGTATCATCTAAGTGAATAGTAGTTATGGCTATATCTGTTTTCTTGCTCTTGCTCTTTTGATAAATCACTACACGATTCCCGTTATTTTCTGTTTTTATGTCCAGCCCGATTCGGTTCATTTGATCGTATAGTTTTAAGTACTGATCCACAAATACATTCACATATTCAAAATCAATTCCACAATTCATTTTCTTTTGTTCCTTATCTATTTTTATTTCTCCTTTTGATTATCTACAAGCTTCTTTGCGTTAAGGTAATAGGTGGCTATGCTTCTATAAAGTGTTTCCACATCATCTTGTACTGTTCTATTTTTAAATTTCTTCGGTTTTGCTTCGGCGTATCGTTTTCTATACGCCACATAAGAATCAATATTGAAGCACATCGGATAGTATTTTTCACTTGCTAAGTGGATAAGAACGACCGCTTTATTTTCGTTCATTTCCTTATCGAAGTAATAAATAACGACTTTTCTTCCTCTATCTTCTACCTTGCTTCGAAGCCCTATACGGTTCATGTTTTCCTTTAATCCCTTATAGTCTTTTACGTTTTGAATCGCCAATAATTTCTCTCCTAACTTTATTGTTCTAGTTCTATATCTATTCTAAGGCTCTAGGATCTAATTTAAGGCGTTTTAAATTTTTATTGATAGTTACACTTGCCTAAAAATAGAAAAAGGCTATTGCTGTTTAGCACAATAGCCTTATGAATTTGTTATGGTTCATCGAAAAAAGAAGTTGAGTATCGAATGATGTTCATCGCCTAAGCAGGTTATTTTCTGCTTTATGTTTCGTCTATCCGGCTTGCCTTGTAGTGGAACAATATGTAGGCTTCGCCTTTATGAATCAGTTGGGTTGCTTATGGCTCGCACTATTTTCTAAGTAACTTTAGTAACATCACCTTCCTAATTTGATCTATTTTTGTGAACATCACTATCTCTTATTCTCTTTTCACTTATATTATACCCATTTGGGCAAGCGTTAACAACCTTTTTCAAATTTCTTAGCTTCTATAACCCGCATGGTTAAGCCGTTTATATTTGTAATAGAATCGTAATATAAGAACATTGATTCGTTTTTTGTGCTTGTTTTCCCGTTTTTCCCGGTCGCTATCATGATCTAAATTAAAAGCCCTAACATAAGCGTTAGGGCTTCTTCCTTAATAGTCCGTTAAAAAATCTTCTAAATCAATATCTTCATAATCAAAGAACGGTTCCACTTCTTCACAATCAATTGGCGGATCGTATTTAGCATCTTGATTCGTAAGAACAAAAGTAAATACTAAGTTTGCGAATTGGTGAACGGGTATATGCCAATCTTGTTTCCGCTCGCCGTCTGTATTGACTTGTGAATAGTAATAATCCCGAAGGTTATCAATGTTGAATTGTACTTGTGCCGGTGAACCCGACGACGTATCAATCTCTGCTAAAATACTTACATCTCCACCTTCGCTAACGGTAATGGTGTCCTCTTCGAAGGTTGTTTCACAGCCGCAAAATTCCATACACTCTTCAAATTCTCTATAATTCATTCCAATTCCTACCTTTCATGCTTCTTTTTTTGTTACTTCTTCTTATTTGAGGCTCTCACGTCCATTTTAAGGCGTTTTAATCTTTTATAGATGGAATTCTATTCCTATTTATCTATAACGCCTTATATTTGATTGTGTAGCCTTATATAGTGATATTATCCTTATTTCTAATCCTCAAGCGTTGATTATCTGTATTCTTCTTCCGTATAAGCCCTTTTATAGGCGAAGCGGTCTTGTGCGAACGTAACAGGTCATTTTCATCGATCTGAATATATTTTTTTGTCGTGTTTAGATTGCTATGCCCCATGACCTTTTGAAGATAGAGAAGATTCCCTTCATGGCGAAGGTATTCTGTTCCGAAGAAGTGGCGTAGTTGATAAGGTGTTACCTTTACGCCTGCTAACTTTGAATATCGCTTCATGTTATTTCTTAGGACGTGGGTTTCCATTTCTTCGCCGTCTTCCGTTAAGAATAGATGGTCTTTGTTCTCCCATTGACTTAAGACGATTTCCCGAAGATCGACAAGGCTGTTCTTCACTTCATTGGATATAGGCGTGATCCTATCTTTTTTCGTTTTTGTAATGTCTTTTGTGAGGAAGATATATCCCTTCTGCAAGTCTACATGACTCACCTTAAGGCGTACCACTTCCGCCGGTCTTATCCCTGTATCTGCCATTAGCAGAATCATTGTTCTATCTCGCTTGCCTACATAACTGTAAGTGGGTATAACCGCCAACAAGGCTTCCAGTTCTTCAATACAGGTAGGCTTCGGTTGATCATCTTCTTTTCGTCTTGTGATCTTAAGTTCCTTGATTGGATTTGCTTCCAGTATTTCTTCCTCAACAAGAAAATTAAAATAACAATTCAAGTGTGCTCGTTGGTTATTGAACGCCATATCAGAATACCAATTGATCTTATAGAAGAAGTCCGCTGTTTGCTCTAGAAGATTATCATAATCCATAGGCCTTTCAGTTTGGTGTTCAAAGTTCATGAATATTTTGCGATAGCCTTCCAGAGTAATTTCTTTAATGCCATTCACTTTTTTAGACAACAAAAAACGCATCTGTAACGTGTCTAGTTTAAATTGACTTTTCTTCATATCACCCTCTTTTCATACTCCAATAGTTAGAGGTTAAAAGAATTCGGATATAAAGTAAGTTATTTAAATCTAAAAACGCAACAAATGCGTATTTTGCTAAGCTTACAAAAGTAAACTTGCTTTGGCGTACCGCAAAGGATTCGAACCCTCGACCTTCTGGTCCGTAGCCAGACGCTCTATCCAGCTGAGCTAGCGGTACAAGTGGAGCGGAAGACGAGATTCGAACTCGCGACCCTCGCCTTGGCAAGGCGATGCTCTACCACTGAGCCACTTCCGCAAATGGTGGAGGAGAGTGGATTCGAACCACTGAAAGCTGAGCTAACGGATTTACAGTCCGTCCCCTTTGGCCAACTCGGGAACTCCTCCCTATGTGATTGTATGCTTTAAGTAAAAATGGCGACCTGGATCGGACTCGAACCGACGACCTCCAGCGTGACAGGCTGGCATTCTAACCAACTGAACTACCAGGCCAGGTTGGTGGGCGCAATAGGGCTCGAACCTATGACCCCCTGCTTGTAAGGCAGATGCTCTCCCAACTGAGCTATGCGCCCTTATATGGTGACCCCGCCGGGATTCGAACCCGGGTAACCGCCGTGAAAGGGCGGTGTCTTAACCGCTTGACCACGGGGCCATTTGGTAGCGGTGAACAGATTTGAACTGCTGACACTACGGGTATGAACCGTATGCTCTAGCCAACTGAGCTACACCGCCATAATATGGTCCTTCGCTTTGAAACCAATGCGAATCGCCTCAAAAAAATAATGGTAGCGGGAGCAGGATTTGAACCTACGACCTTCGGGTTATGAGCCCGACGAGCTACCAGACTGCTCCATCCCGCGATACATATTGCTGATGGACACACTATCCATGGTGGTGCCGAGGACCGGAATCGAACCGGTACGATCTCAACGACCGCAGGATTTTAAGTCCTGTGCGTCTGCCAGTTCCGCCACCCCGGCTTATGGCTCTCAGGGTGGGACTCGAACCCACAACCTACCGGTTAACAGCCGGTTGCTCCACCATTGAGCTACCTAAGAATACACAAGTGAATAAAGAAGAACTTACCGGCCATCCGGTCGATAAGCATTCTATTCAATCTAATTCAGAAGAAAAATCTTCTGCCCGGCAATTTCCTACTCTCCCAGGTCGTTACCAACCAAGTACCATCGGCGTTAAGAGGCTTAACTTCTGTGTTCGGCATGGGTACAGGTGTGTCCCTCTTGCTATCGTCACCGGACGAACCAAGTGCATATA